>NZ_JBTNDW010000030.1:0-6506 GCF_054510775.1 Arthrobacter sp. TMT4-20
GCTCATACTCAGGCCCCTAAAGTGTCGCCGATGTCCCGACTCACCGGCGGGTATCAACTGTCGCCCATGTCGCGACTCATGTGTCGCCTATGTCCTGAACCTAGACACCCCTCCGCGCACAGTGAAAAAACCCCGGTCCGCCGGGGTTTTTTTATGCCCTCGACCACGCGGAGCCTTTCTTCGACCACGCGACCTCCGATTTCCGTTGCCTGTCCGTCGTCGAGTCGCATAGTAAACATCATGGCTAACATCGAAGAACGGCCCCGGAAAGATGGCTCAACCGCCTATCTGGTTCGCTGGGTCGACAAAAAAACCAGGAAACGAAAGACTCAACGCTTTGACGACGCGAAGGACGCGCAGCTCATGCTTGGGGTCCTAGAGGCTCATGGCCTCGATACGACGAAAGCCCTGGAGAGCACTCGGGCGCACCTGGCGGGCGCCTATACGGTCTCCAAGATGGTGGAAGACCACATAGACCTGCGGACGAATGCGAATGGCTACACAATTCTGCGGTACAGGGGGCAGCTGACTAACCACCTCGCTCCGACCATCGGACGCATGAATGTGGCCGAAGTCGACTATCGCGACGTGGTCGGCTGGGTTAAGGCGATGGCCGACGCGGGGTCCGCTCCCAAGACCATCGCAAACGTTCACGGGCTTCTTTCGGCTGCCTTCAAGACAGCTGTCCGCGACAGGAAACGAATTGATAACCCGTGCGCGGGCGTGTCGCTTCCACGGAGCTCAGCAACAGAGGACACCATGTCGTTCCTCACCAACGACGAATGGTCGCTGCTTCAGGATCATATCCCCGAGTATCACCGACCCCTCTTCGCCTTCCTGGCGGTCACCGGTGCTCGATTCTGGGAGGCGACAGCGCTCTATGGGAGAGACTTCACATCCGACCGAACGGGACAGGTCACGGTGCGGATAGCACGTGCTTGGACTCGGACCGAGACGAACCAGCCCGTAATTGGTCCACCGAAGACACGTAAGTCCCGGCGGACCGCGACGGTGGAGGAAGGCACCGCCGCGTCCATGGCCGAATTGATACGGGTATCTCGAGAGACCGGTAGGCATCTGTTTCTTAGCCCAGCAGGCCTTCCCGTGGACCATCGTCGAGCTTGGGAGGTCTGGGACGAGGCAGTGAAGTCCGCTCGAGCGTTGGGCTTGGACAAGAAGCCTCGCATTCACGATCTTCGACATTCCAACGCGTCGTGGCTTCTCCAAGCAGGCTTGGATATATACAAGCTACAGCTTCATCTGGGCCACGAGTCGATTACGACAACCATAGACCGGTACTCTCATCTGTTGCCCGAAGGGGTATCCGAAATGGCTGCAGTGATGAACCGTGCTTTCGTCTGATCGCTGTTCCAAGCCCGAGTGAAATCCACAGCGCATACCCGACCGTCGTGCGTCTCAACGGCATCGGTGTGAGCGTTGCCAGTACTGGCCTAACAATCCATCTTTTGCCGAGTTCCCTTGTGCGACTGTACGAAGCCACCTGCACGCTTCGTTTCTGGGCGAAACAACGAGTTCGGTTCGCCGGAAAGAACAACAAAATGCCATCGCGTTCGATCTACGGGTGTGCATCCGTCCAATGTCACTTCAACTGGTCATGTTGAGCCTGACGCCGACCCTCTATCAGAGGGTTTCGGGTTCAAGTCCCGAGGGGTGCACCAAATAAATGACCGTCTGACTAGGCATAATGCCAGGTCAGGCGTTTTTTTAGTGTCAACGACAAAAGTGAAAAGTGTTACTTTGCGGGTTACTTTGGTCAGAAACAGACACGAGCTCGCCGGCTGCTAATGCATATAATATGCCGATTCGGCAACGCGTTGTCCTCTGCCAGTGCAGCTAAGAAACTACCGCAGCAGGCACTCACCCAGGGCATCATCTATCCAATCGTGAAAAAGGTCGCCGACTAACTCGGTGTGAAAATGACCAAGAAGATCTTCGCCAGCGGAGTCTCGAAGGCCATCCCTGTTATCGGCGCTGTTCTCTCCGGAGGCCTCACTCTTGGCACATTCCTCCCTATGTCCAAGCGGCTACAAAAACCTCTCGCCAGCCTGGAGCTGACCAACCCAGGGCACCGGACCGAAGAGGCCGAGATCATCGACGCCGAAGTCATCAACTGATTAGCTCGCTCAACTTTTGATAGCCGTAATTGCGGGAGTCCAGCGACGCTTGGTTGCTTATTTGGCTTCCTACCGAAGATAAGTTCGCCCAGCCGTCATGATCGCTTGCAGCTTCGACAGCGTTCCGCATCAGGAGCACGAGGCGGGTATCACCACGCAATTTCCACGGGTCAGCGCGTTGTTCCACCGAAGTGTTAGAGCTATTGGGTGCCTGCCCCAATCCTTCAACGTAGGTGAATAGGGAACAAGCGTTGACAATGGGCTCTGGAGTCTTCCTCTCCCCGAACCCGTACACCTGGTGACCGTTCGCCAATATTCGCATAACTAGCGGAGTGAAGTCCGCATTGCTGGAAACGAGAGCGAAGGCACCGATCGAGCCTCCATTGAGCAAATCCATGGCATCGATCACCATGGCCATATCAGCGGCATTCTTGCCAGTTCTGTAAGCTAACTGCCGCATCGGTCGTATCGCATACGGGTGGAAGGCGGCTTCCCATTGCTGTAGATGGGGGCTTTTACAATCGCCCTTTGCTCGACGTACATTGGCATCCCCATGAGGGGCCACTTCGGCAAGGACCACATCCATCTTGGAAGCTGGTGCGTCGTCAGCATCGATGATCAAGGCGATGCGCTTCTCTTCAGGATTTACCAGTTGAGCATGCAGGCAGATGCAGCCACTGCCAACTCGCCCGGTGCTCTAACAGTCTGTTGCCTTGCCTGCCTGCTGAGCATCAGCATGTCGCAGACGTATGCACTGGTGAAGAGCGGTAAGTTGCCGTCCATCCAGATTGGGTGCCGTTTGCCAGAACCAAGAACAGCCACCCCCACCGGACTGCACTACTAATCGATCCTCAAATCTGATCGTATTGCCTTCACCAACTGTTTGAATGCCTCTTGATCGGTCTTTCTTGACTTTACGATCATGTGAGTCGTCTGTTCCTCTGTGTTTTCGCTCCCGTATGTCTCACTAAGAACAAAGGACAGTACGCCAACAGCAACGACTACGTCGTTGCATAGCTCAACAATTTCATCGGTTCCGACCACCTGCACAAGCCCCTGCTTCTCCGACAGCCCGAGCATCATTTCGTATGGAGGCCTTCTCGAGCCGGAAATGCCAGGTTCGCTCTCGCGTTGGGCTTGAAGGACCGCGCCAAGGAAATCCCCATAGGCATTCCTCTTCTCGGTCGGGACTGCTGAAGGTTTAGTTGACAGCTGTCCCGAATGAGCCGCCCCGCATTCCGAAAAAGGAACACTGAATTCCGGTGAATAGCCAGAAGTGCAAACGCTAGCAGCCAGATCCCACAAAATGGCCACGATCCCATCACAACTTCGGTGAGCGATACACCCGGATCCACACACATGTTGCTCATGTCTAATGAATCGAATCCAACAGATCCTCAACAGAAACATCCAGCAAGCGAATCACTCCACATCATCGACCAAGGCGTTGAGGTGGAACCGTGCGACATCGGCGAAAAGGTTCATACCGTAAACGTCGCGCATCGTGCCACCACCGCTGCGGCTCTGGTGGTAGCGTGCTCGTCGTCCGTCTTTCATGTATCGATTCGGAGACAACCGTAGATTTCACGCTGATCCTAGCGGTCAGCTGGGTGGCCCAAGGACGGGCGAACGTCTCGAAGGCCAGCTCCAAACAAGGCCGCGTTCGTCGCTCACCCCCTGGGCGAATGACTGGGCCGGAGAGACTCCACACTTTCCATGCTCCCGCGGCGCACATGTTGTGGTTCATTTGGAAGACACCGCCGGGGACGTCGAGTACCAGGTCCTCCTGGACGCCGCAACCCTCGCCGAAGAACCCATCAGCTGAGAGTCGGCTACACCTCGTCAGCTGAACCAGCTGGGACTAACTGCCCCGAAACCGTAGCCGCCAGCTCATTCTCGTCTGTATGCTGAGGGCTTCATCACGGTTCCGTTATGTGGGCAGGCGTGGGGTAGATATGGGCATCGCAAAGATTGTCCATTTAGCGGCAGTAGGAGCCCTGGCGGTAATGCTGTCCGGATGCTCAACGGACACTGAGCCGCCCGGCACTGCCGCTGCAACGATTGCTGCGGCAACCGTAGAAGCCCCAGTGGATCCCCCTACCCCGTCACCTTTGCCTGCCGCTGCAACCACCCCTCAGCCAGCGGTAATTGGCGACGGCAGCGTGACCATTAGAGATGGCGTAGACCAGGTTGCGGCCGCCACCTGTGCAGGTTTGGGGATCGACGGTTTGCTCATTGCTGCGACGGGTCCCCTCGACCTGTGGAACGCGGTGCCGTCGGACGGCGGAATAATGTGTGAATACGTCCGAGCGGGTCAAGAGATCACCCCCGGATCCATGGATTCTACGTCGGTCGTTGTCGATCCGGCAGGCGCAGAGACTTTTGCTTTCGGCCAAACCCAGGATGGCTTCGAATCAGTTGATGTTGGCGAGGAAAGCCCGGGCCTGTGGACCGAAAGTAGCGACAGGAAAGGGCTGTTCGCGCTATCCGGGACGACCTACCTAGTGGTTGCCAGTCACTACTCTCGGACTCCGAGCGACATCCCGGCCCGTAACGTTTACGAGGCAGTCATGGAGAAGCTGCTTGCCCAATACTGACCCTCTTAGATGATCCTGGCGGGGAAAGCTTTCGTTGGCTCCGCACACATGAGGGATAGCAAGGGCAACCGCCCGGATCCTCAAGTCACAGGAGCATTCCAACGAAGAAACCCCATGAAGGTGCCGATGTCATTGCCCGCACCACAAATCTTCGACCGAACCTGGTCGCGCCATCAGCTGTTGGCCATCGAAGCCGCCGGTGAATCAGCCCAGGAGAACACCCAGCATGCCCCGGCCCGACGCGTGCTGGCGAAGTATGGCACCTGCATCGACCGCGACCGGATCCGCAGCATGGTCTCCCAAACGATGGGCGGCGTCGAAGGGACCTACTTCATCACCGCGGCGCTCTGTCATGCCCACCTGGCCATCAGCTTCCCGGACCTGCTGACCGACTATCAGCGCGATCTCCTGCTCGGCCCTCTTGCCGCCGGTGATGCTGTGATGGCTTCTGCACTGGGGGCAGCGGCCGCCTAGGAAGGCCATCTCAAAGGCGGTTCCTAATGACGAAGCTGGACATGGCTTTGTACATGTCGTCAGCTGACGTGGAGAGGGTGAAACTACCGGAGACTCTGCCATCTTGGAGTATGTCGTAGGGCTCATCCGATTCATCCCTATGTCTGGCTTTGCGCACGGTTGAAACGTAGAGGACTTTTTTACCGGCACCCACCCACCGGTCACGCGCTGCTGGAGAATCCCGTGGGTCGATAGGTCTGAATCTATGGTTGCTCAGACGAACCCTGGGAACCCCGGACGAGTGAGCCTGAGTATTCCGTGGAGCTCTGACGACCACCCCGGCCTGCATCAGGTTTTCCGGCACCAGCTTGAGAAACGCTTGAATGGAATCTCGAATACTGGCAGAACCTCTCACCTCCCACAGGTCAGATCCTCTACCGAACTTCTCTACCCAAGCCCGCCAATGCTCTTCGTCACCAGTCTGAGCACGTTGAGCAGCCAGTTGTTCAAGAAAGTCGTTCATGGATTCCCCTTTCTATCTTCCTGCCTCCCTACCCGCGGCAAGGCCGGCAGGACCTTAGCATCGGACGTTGCGGCGGCCTAAGCGGCTACCCCTTACAACCTGTGACGAATGGCGAATTCGATCATGGATTTGATTAACTTTTCCACTTCATGTTTTGAACGAAGATCGCCACTCGCGGAGATTCGTCCATCCTGCAGGATGTCGTAGTACCTTACCGTTTCTTCAAATTCCTCGGATCTGGTCGTGACAAAAAGGACCCTTTCTCCTTCCACCACCCAGGGGTCATCTGACCACATTCCTTTGGACTTGTCCTTATCGCTAAACACAAAATCGGTTAGATAAATCGATTGCCCGTTCGGGAGTGGAATTGGCTTCGAGGCCCGACTTCGCTTGCCATAAATTGGGACAACTTGGCCCTTCTTGAAAAGGTTCGCTGGCACTAGCTGGAGGAAAGCCCGAACCGACTCAGCTACAGCAGGATCTCGGTCGGTCCCCAACAATCTCGTACCCTCACCGAACTTCTCGTACCACGGCCTAGCTGCTTCTTGGGCAGCGGAATTCGCTTTGTGAGCAGCGAGACGGTTGAGAAAGTCGTTCATGGATTCCCCCTAGATATTTCGTATCAATCTACCTTCGGCAATGCCTGCAGGCTATCTAAGACCCCAGGGCTATTACAGCTTGTTGAGGTGGTTGGGCCCCCGTTAGCAGTCCAGTGGCTATGCGATAGCTAGTTGGTTTCCTGCGGTCCAGTTTTCCCAGTAGGCCGACGGTGTCATTCCGTCGAGGGATCCGTGGGGA
>NZ_JBTNDW010000031.1:0-5684 GCF_054510775.1 Arthrobacter sp. TMT4-20
TGCGAAAGGCCCCACCGGTGGTGGGGCCTTTCGTCTAATGGTTGTCCGGCGGTGTCCTACTCTCCCACACTCTCTCGGGTGCAGTACCATCGGCGCTGTGGGTCTTAGCTTCCGGGTTCGGAATGGGACCGGGCGTTTCCCCCACGCTGTGACCGCCGTAACCCTTTTACCCGTTCCCCTGCACTGGCTGTGTGAGCCGTGTGGGGTGGGAAGTTTTTTTGGTTACAACTTGAACAGTATATACCTGTATTGTGTTGTGTTTTTTGGTTCCTGTTGTTGGTTGGGAACCGCATAGTGGACGAAAGCAGCATATCTTTACACCATCCTTGGTGTGAACGTCTTTTGATGCCGTTCACGGGTGGTGTGTGTGGTGTAAGTTATCGGCTTATTAGTACCGGTCAGCTTCACAAGTCGTTAGTCCTTGCTTCCACGTCCGGCCTATCAACCCAGTGGTCTGGCTGGGGGCCTCTCACACAAATGTGTATGGAAATCTCATCTCGAAGCAGGCTTCCCGCTTAGATGCTTTCAGCGGTTATCCCATCCGAACGTAGCTAATCAGCGGTGCACTTGGCAGTACAACTGACACACCAGAGGTTCGTCCGTCCCGGTCCTCTCGTACTAAGGACAGCCCTTCTCAAATTTCCTGCGCGCGCAGCGGATAGGGACCGAACTGTCTCACGACGTTCTAAACCCAGCTCGCGTACCGCTTTAATGGGCGAACAGCCCAACCCTTGGGACCTACTCCAGCCCCAGGATGCGACGAGCCGACATCGAGGTGCCAAACCATGCCGTCGATATGGACTCTTGGGCAAGATCAGCCTGTTATCCCCGAGGTACCTTTTATCCGTTGAGCGACGGCCATTCCACAATGTACCGCCGGATCACTAGTCCCGACTTTCGTCCCTGCTTGAGATGTCTCTCTCACAGTCAAGCTCCCTTGTGCACTTACACTCGACACCTGATTGCCAACCAGGCTGAGGGAACCTTTGGGCGCCTCCGTTACTTTTTAGGAGGCAACCGCCCCAGTTAAACTACCCATCAGGCACTGTCCCTGACCCGGATTACGGGCCGAAGTTAGATATCCAGTATGACCAGAGTGGTATTTCAACGATGACTCCCCCTGAACTAGCGTCCAGGGTTCACAGTCTCCCACCTATCCTACACAAGCCACACCGAACACCAATACCAAACTATAGTGAAGGTCTCGGGGTCTTTCCGTCCTGCTGCGCGTAACGAGCATCTTTACTCGTAGTGCAATTTCGCCGAGCTTATGGTTGAGACAGCGGGGAAGTCGTTACTCCATTCGTGCAGGTCGGAACTTACCCGACAAGGAATTTCGCTACCTTAGGATGGTTATAGTTACCACCGCCGTTTACTGGGGCTTAAATTCCCAGCTTCGCACCCCGAAGGGCACTAACCGGTCCTCTTAACCTTCCAGCACCGGGCAGGAGTCAGTCCGTATACATCGTCTTGCGACTTCGCACGGACCTGTGTTTTTAGTAAACAGTCGCTTCCCCCTGGTCTCTGCGGCCCCACAACGCTCACAACAGCAAGTGTTGGTCACGGGTGAGGCCCCCCTTCTCCCGAAGTTACGGGGGCATTTTGCCGAGTTCCTTAACCATAATTCTCTCGATCGCCTTAGTATTCTCTACCTGATCACCTGTGTCGGTTTGGGGTACGGGCGGCTAAAACCTCGCGCCGATGCTTTTCTAGGCAGCATAGGATCACCGGATCCCCGCATAACGGGGCCCATCGGGTCTCAGAGACGGTATCAAAACCAGGACCACGGATTTGCCTATGGTCCCTCCTACATCCTTAGACCGGGGCAACCATCGCCCGGCCCGGCTACCTTCCTGCGTCACACCTGTTAATACGCTTACCTCCCAGGATCAGGTCCCGCGCTCCACCAAAAACCACGTCACCCCAAAGGGTGGGCAGTCAGGTATTGGGCGGTTAGTATCCCCTGCTCAGTATGGGCGGTTTTTCGCCGGTACGGGAATATCAACCCGTTGTCCATCGACTACGCCTGTCGGCCTCGCCTTAGGTCCCGACTTACCCAGGGCAGATTAGCTTGACCCTGGAACCCTTGATCATTCGGCGGACGGGTTTCTCACCCGTCTTTCGCTACTCATGCCTGCATTCTCACTCGTGTAGGCTCCACCGCTGGTTTACACCGCGACTTCACCGCCCACACGACGCTCCCCTACCACTCCAGACGCCTGAACTCAGGAGAACAAGTCTCCGGCTTAGCTAATATCTGAAATCCACAACTTCGGCGGTGTACTTGAGCCCCGCTACATTGTCGGCGCGGAATCACTTGACCAGTGAGCTATTACGCACTCTTTCAAGGATGGCTGCTTCTAAGCCAACCTCCTGGTTGTCTTCGCAACTCCACATCCTTTCCCACTTAGCACACGCTTAGGGGCCTTAGTTGGTGGTCTGGGCTGTTTCCCTCTCGACTATGAAGCTTATCCCCCACAGTCTCACTGCTGCGCTCTCACTTACCGGCATTCGGAGTTTGGCTGACGTCAGTAACCTTGTAGGGCCCATTAGCCATCCAGTAGCTCTACCTCCGGTAAGAAACACGCAACGCTGCACCTAAATGCATTTCGGGGAGAACCAGCTATCACGAAGTTTGATTGGCCTTTCACCCCTACCCACAGCTCATCCCCTCCATTTTCAACTGAAGTGGGTTCGGTCCTCCACGACGTCTTACCGTCGCTTCAACCTGGCCATGGGTAGATCACTTCGCTTCGGGTCTAGATCACGCCACTCACTCGCCCTATTCAGACTCGCTTTCGCTACGGCTTCCCCACACGGGTTAACCTCGCGACGTAACACTAACTCGCAGGCTCATTCTTCAAAAGGCACGCCATCACACCACCACCCCCGAAAGGATGGCAACGCTCTGACGGATTGTAGGCACACGGTTTCAGGTACTGTTTCACTCCCCTCCCGGGGTACTTTTCACCTTTCCCTCACGGTACTTGTCCGCTATCGGTCATCAAGGAGTATTTAGGCTTACCAGGTGGTCCTGGCAGATTCGCACGGGATTTCTCGGGCCCCGTACTACTTGGGATACTCTCCAAACGGCAGCACGCATTACGGTTACGGGACTTACACCCTCTCCGGCCGGCCTTTCAAGACCGTTCACCTATACGCCTGCACTCATTTCACTGATCCGGCAGAATCAGAACGGAAAGTCCCGCAACCCCAGTGATGCAACGCCCGCCGGCTATCACACACCACTGGTTTAGCCTCATCCGCGTTCGCTCGCCACTACTAACGGAATCACTATTGTTTTCTCTTCCTGTGGGTACTGAGATGTTTCACTTCCCCACGTTCCCTCCACGCACCCTATGTGTTCAGATGCGGGTCACCCGGTCCATCGCTGGCCAGGCGGGGTTTCCCCATTCGGAAATCCTGGGCTCACAGTCCGGTTATCGACTCCCCCAGGCTTATCGCAGATTCCCACGTCCTTCTTCGGCTCTTGATGCCAAGGCATCCACCGTGTGCCCTTAAAAACTTGACCACAAAAGATCAAAAAACATATCGAGAAAACCATGGCATCAAACTAAAAGTCTGAAACCAAGATTTTTTGAAATTGCTTCTTATTTTTAAGATGCTCTCGTCCACTATGCAGTTCTCAACCAACAACCCCACACCACCAACCAAAACCCCCAAACACGAGGATCCCGCTGCCATGGCAGGGAAAAACCAGAAACCCCAGCACCCCAACCCCCACAAACAACACCCCACCAACCCGACACGCCACAACGACGCACCAAACCAGCAGAACACTTGTCCACGACAATCAGAGCCCTGTTATTTCAGGACCCAACAGTGTGCCATACGATAACCCAATCACCACCAACCAGAACCATTTCCACACCACCAAAAGGCGATCGTACTCTGCAACCAGCCAGCGCCACCAGGCACCTATCCATTGATATTCCACCCTTGAGCAGCCCACCGCGGAACAAACGCCCGCGCAATAGGCCATACTCCTACGAACCCCACACCAACCACACAGGATCGGCGCGTCATTCGAGGTGCTCCTTAGAAAGGAGGTGATCCAGCCGCACCTTCCGGTACGGCTACCTTGTTACGACTTAGTCCCAATCGCCGGTCCCACCTTCGACAGCTCCCTCCCCACAAGGGGGTTAGGCCACCGGCTTCGGGTGTTACCAACTTTCGTGACTTGACGGGCGGTGTGTACAAGGCCCGGGAACGTATTCACCGCAGCGTTGCTGATCTGCGATTACTAGCGACTCCGACTTCATGAGGTCGAGTTGCAGACCTCAATCCGAACTGAGACCGGCTTTTTGGGATTAGCTCCACCTCACAGTATCGCAACCCTTTGTACCGGCCATTGTAGCATGCGTGAAGCCCAAGACATAAGGGGCATGATGATTTGACGTCGTCCCCACCTTCCTCCGAGTTGACCCCGGCAGTCTCCTATGAGTCCCCGCCATAACGCGCTGGCAACATAGAACGAGGGTTGCGCTCGTTGCGGGACTTAACCCAACATCTCACGACACGAGCTGACGACAACCATGCACCACCTGTAAACCGGCCGCAAGCGGCCAACACATCTCTGCGCTGTTCCAGTTCATGTCAAGCCTTGGTAAGGTTCTTCGCGTTGCATCGAATTAATCCGCATGCTCCGCCGCTTGTGCGGGCCCCCGTCAATTCCTTTGAGTTTTAGCCTTGCGGCCGTACTCCCCAGGCGGGGCACTTAATGCGTTAGCTACGGCGCGGAAAACGTGGAATGTCCCCCACACCTAGTGCCCAACGTTTACGGCATGGACTACCAGGGTATCTAATCCTGTTCGCTCCCCATGCTTTCGCTCCTCAGCGTCAGTTAATGCCCAGAGACCTGCCTTCGCCATCGGTGTTCCTCCTGATATCTGCGCATTTCACCGCTACACCAGGAATTCCAGTCTCCCCTACATCACTCTAGTCTGCCCGTACCCACCGCAGATCCGGAGTTAAGCCCCGGACTTTCACGGCAGACGCGACAAACCGCCTACGAGCTCTTTACGCCCAATAATTCCGGATAACGCTTGCGCCCTACGTATTACCGCGGCTGCTGGCACGTAGTTAGCCGGCGCTTCTTCTGCAGGTACCGTCACTTTCGCTTCTTCCCTACTGAAAGAGGTTTACAACCCGAAGGCCTTCATCCCCCACGCGGCGTCGCTGCATCAGGCTTGCGCCCATTGTGCAATATTCCCCACTGCTGCCTCCCGTAGGAGTCTGGGCCGTGTCTCAGTCCCAGTGTGGCCGTCCACCCTCTCAGGCCGGCTACCCGTCGTCGCCTTGGTAGGCCATTACCCCACCAACAAGCTGATAGGCCGCGAGTCCATCCAAAACCGCAATAAAGCTTTCCACCAACATGGCATGCGCCAGAAGGTCATATCCAGTATTAGACCCGGTTTCCCAGGCTTATCCCAGAGTCAAGGGCAGGTTACTCACGTGTTACTCACCCGTTCGCCACTAATCCCCCAGCAAGCTGGGATCATCGTTCGACTTGCATGTGTTAAGCACGCCGCCAGCGTTCATCCTGAGCCAGGATCAAACTCTCCGTAAATGCATTACAGACACGCACCCACCACCAGGAAAAACCAGTAAACAGGCACGCGCAAAATTCGAAACCAGCCAAAAACAACCACACAACACCACGG
>NZ_JBTNDW010000032.1:0-5501 GCF_054510775.1 Arthrobacter sp. TMT4-20
TCGACCCAACCCGCAACTATCAATCCAGACAAAAGAAAACACCCCCAGCCGAAGCTGGGGGTGTCGTCGATGTCGCGACTCACATGTAGTCCATGTCGCGACTCATAACACATGAGCCTCTCAGGGCTCTTGAACCCCCAGAGATCGCCTACGGCTTCTTGCTAGGAAGTCTCTATCTGCTGACCTACGCAATGGCCCGCGGGATCGATACGGGCGGCAGCGCGGTGGCATTCACGACCGACCGTGCAGCACTCGTCATCGTGCTCTATCTGGGGCATCGATCGCTCAACGGGCAGTTCCCTGACCGTCGAGCCGTACTAGGTTTTGCCGATAAAGTAGAGACTTACAAAGTTACAGATCACAAACTTCGTGAATTCATTTTTTAGGCCTTCGAAGCCATAGGTAAACGAAACGTGGATTATCTGAGTTCGAAAATGCCTAGTCAGAAGAAGCCGTCCGACAGGGTCAAGCGAGGCCGGCGGTTGTGTACGTTGCAAGACTTTCGGCTAACGTCTCGACCGTATATCGGTACCATGGAGCGCCCCGCTCCTGGCGCTCACCCAAAATGAGCACCAGATCGTCCCTGACGTGGCGCTCATGTCGGTAGAATCGTGAGAGTATCGGCTTTTCGCCAATAAACTTGGGTGCGAACAAGGGTTCGGCGACAAACTCATAAAGGTCACCCGTCGCTGTTGCAAGCGTTCCCTTTGCGGCGCAGGTATCCCACTCGCCGGGGCTCCTTGTCTCAACAACCCACCCTTCGACATCGGTCAGGGTGTAGCTCCGCTCTCCTCCGCCGCCATCTGTGTGGTTATACGGCCGCACTCGGGCGGTGGCGCGTCGGTAGGTCTTCTCTGGTCTGTAATTCCTGCGTTGAACTACGTCGAGGTATTCCGACAGCACTTCTCTTAGTTCCCTCAGTTGTCGATCTCTTTCCAGCTGGCCAGCTCGGCGCTGGGCTTCATCCTCTGCTCGCTGGGCGACCACTCTGGCTGCTGCATCTTCGAGACTCCCCATACCTAAAGCTCCTATCGCCGGTTTTCAAAGACACACTATCAGCGGCTCGATGGAGTCCAATCGAGGCCGCGACTTGGACCCGACTGGCCTGATTTTTAGCATTGGGATGTTCCCTCCACTAGGTAGGAAGCCTGTTGAAGACCTTCGGTATTAGGGCGGTCGATACAACCACTCCGGCAATTTACGTTGACTCAAGATCCGCTATCGACTCATGGGATGAGCTTTGTCTGAAGGTATTCAAGCCACCAACCAATGCTCATAGCCCCGATCACGCGACGCTAACGGTCATATAGGTTGCCAAGCTTCTAGCGAGCGATCTGGTCCAATCTGCCATCATGGGGATTATCAATTTTCTACCTAGGATTATCACTACGTCGGGTCTGATTGATGGATCAAACCGATAGTAGCGAGAGAATGTTGGCTTCTCGCCGACACGCTTATGGTCAAATGCATAGTGAGCAGTGAACGCGTAGCAATCGCCCACTCGAGTGATGAGTGTTCCCTTTGCAGCGCACGAATCGTACTCGCCAGGCGTTTCCGAATCAATGATCCAACCTTCGACATCTGTTAGTTCGAAAGAGACCACCCCGCCGCCGCCGATCCTGTAGTCGTGGCCAAGTACGGTGTGGCGATTGTAGGTTTTTTCAGGTCGGTAATCCTCTCGCTGAACTACTTCAAGGAACTCTGTCATAAGTTGGCGGCATTCGTTCTGCCACCGCTCTACTTCGGCTCGATGTGCTTGACGACGTCTCTCATCCTCGGTTTGTTGGGCAATTATTTCGGCTGCTGCATCCTCGAGCTTTCCCATGACCCTGGCTCCTGTCGCGAAGTTTGGACTCAGGCTATCCGATGGCGTTGAGCAGCGCGTGCCGATTCAGGTGTTTGCCGTACGGGGGGCAATCTAAAGACCGTGGATTTCGACGGTCCAAGCCGCCTTCGGGCCGCTGATTCGCAGCCAGATTTCATCGCTGACCACCACAATGTTCTCGGTGTGGAACACTTCGCCGGCCGGGTGGATGATCCGCCGCTTGTGGGCGTTGGGCGCTATGAACCCGGCTGGTGGAAGAACCACAGGTAATACCTGCAGTTCGGGTGCGCCTCAGCGAACTCGATGACGGCTTCTTCGCCAGGCTTGTCCAGGGACAGCATCGGGGTGACGTGGTCGACGTCCCCGCCGACCGCTCCGCCATGGCCGACGCTGTCATGCAGTTTGTGTTCCGGGGTGAGATCGAACCGGTCCTCGTGGCCCTTGATGGACGCGAAGAGGGCATCGAACTCCGGGTCTTCCATCTCCAGGATTTCAGTGGTCTCGTAGGCCATGTCGGCCGAGAGGGCTCGGGCGACCGCGGCGTCGTAGTTGGCGCGGCCTTCCACCGCGGAAGCGAAATTATCGAGGTTCTGGGCGTAGGTCAGCTTCACTGCCGGTTCGGCATGATTGACGGTATCGAATTACCCTCCGACGGGCACTCCGCGGGGCTGTCGTTTCTGGGGCGTGGTGGTGGTCATGAGCTTCTTTCGAGTCAGGCTGGTGGTACCTCCTATGTGTGCGGCGAAGCACTGGTCTGGCGTCAGTCGAGGTACTTCGCGGCCCGGTCATAATTGCGCTCATGAATGCGATCAGCCTCATCAAGACTCCATAGAACGCGCTGATATTTCACAACTGCCCACTGGGCGCCCTCCATGTCCCGCTCTAGCTGCTGGAACGCCGTGCTCCGGTGCCTGTTGTGATCCAGCCCGATAATGTGCGAGCCTAGCTCGCGGACTGGCTTGATTCCTCCGTTCAGGGCGTCCTCTACCTCAGCCATTGTCCGGGTGAGGAGGGACTGCAGCTTCATGATCGCTGTACTGAGTGCGTTCAAGGACTCTTCATAGGCGACGCGGCCGAGGGCCCGCAACTGGTTGTTGCTCATCGCCTCCGAGGAGGGGATGAGCATTCGCCGGCCTTGTTCAACGGAGCCACGAATGTATCCGTCGTCGAGGAGGATCTCCAAAAGCTGCTTGTCGACACCGAAAAGCTTGGCGTAGTTCGCTGCCGAGATTAGAGCTGGCTTGTCTTCGGGGTCAGTCATGGGACCACCCTACTGATCCCGGCAGACTCTGGTGAATCAACAGCCAGATCCATTCAGTCTTTCCTGGATCTAATCCCTGCCAGGCTCCTCGCGACCGGGTATCTCATAGATGTACCATCCTCAATTCTTGACGACCATTACGGGGACTTCGGGGACTTCGTGGACTCCACAGTCCGCTTCATGAACCCAGTCGACAGACTTTCTCATGCGCGCGAAACGTGGGTCCGCGAAGGAACCCCCGTACAGTTCGTCAGACTCAGACAGGGGAGCAATGATGATGGATTCACCGATTTATTCGTTCTCGAAGATGGCCGAATAGCGAACGGCCCAGCCGACGCGGATTACCTCGTAAGGTTGATGGCCGAATTCGCTCATCGCAAAGGCCTATAAGCGCACATCCTGGATGGCGCTCTAGCGGCGGAAAGACTGTTCGCCGGAGAGGCCGGCGGCCCATGCCGCACACATGGTGGACATGAAATTCAGATCCTTCGTCAACCTCAGCCCAGAGCAACTCCTCCACATTCCCGAAGCCCACCGGGTGACCATCGACCCGTCCGTCGACCGGACCACGCTTATCTTGTACCCGACCATCCGTCTCGCCCAGGAATCGCTCAAGAAGCGTTCAACGGCAGCCTCATACCTGGTTTCAACCCAGCTCGGCGAGGACTCGTTCTTCGAGGCCATCGGAAGCGTCGAGCCAGCCGACGGTAGCCCTGTCGAATACGTGGCCGGGCTTTTCTACAGCTACTCGGATGCCTTCAAGGCTTCCCACGGCATATCCTCCCTCTATAAGGACGGCCGGGTGGTCGCCGTTCCCCGGCAACGGCCCTACGACTCGTACATGAAGTGGTCCCTTGACTTCAACATGCCCTCAGCGGTCCCTTCGGAAGTCACCAAGGTAGATTTGCGTTTCGCTGTGGAGCTCGACGATCCCAGCGCGCTGGTCGCAGCCGACCCCCAGTACGCAGAATTCCTGCGACTGAAGGAGAAGTACGAACCGGCCAAAGCGTCATGACCGTCCGCGGGCCGTTGACCGAGCTCGTTGAAGGTTGGGACGAGCGGGTCGTCGACCTGCGGGATCGTGCCACCTAGCTATCCAACGAGGAGGCGACCTGGGTGCGGGGCAAAGTCGAGGCCTACAACCATTGCCGCCGCGAGCTGCTGCGCATCCTGGGGAACTTTGACCAGGCCGTGGCTGACACCAAAGCTGAGACGCCGGATCTCCGGAAGGCCGCGGATGCTCTCGCCGCAGAATGGACCGAGAGGAACACCGCGATGCGCCAGAAGGTGCTGGAGTCCCACGGCTCTCGAGGCTGGATGACGCTCCGCAGCAATGTCAACTCGTACATCTACTGCCGCCACGAACTGCTGAACGCGCTTGAATAGTTTGACGAGACTGAATCAGCCACCGCGAAGTCGCCCGAGGGTCAGCGGTGGGCGATGAGCCCTCTGATGCCTTCCGCCCGGGCCTTCATGCCTTCCAGCGGCTGGTGCGTTGATCGGAGCACTCAGTACCTCGGCTCGTCACCGGAGCGGATCGCCATGATCAGCATGGGTGTCTGCCTGGCGCTGTAGATGACCTCGTGCAGTTCCGGCGCGCGCGCTGCGTCCAGGGCTTTCGTCAGTTCATCAGCCAGCACCGGGGTGGGCCGGCATCAGCAGTTTGCACGGGTCGATGTTGGTGTGGCCGAACTCAGCCAGAGTGGCGACGGCCTCTTCTCGGTTACGGGCTCGCACGAAGGTTGCCCAGCAGGCCAGATGCGGGGTATCGAGCAGGGCTTGGGCTCCCGACGGCGCTTCAGCATGCAGTGTTCGGAAGAGGAACGTCTGTTTCCGCAGCAGCATGTCAAACCACCTGTACTGTCTCGAGGCCGTGCCGGTCGATGAGCTTTCGTGACTCTTCGATCAGGTGAACAGTGGCCTTGCGTGCTGCGCGGGTCGGGAACTTGAAGGCTGACGGCACGTAAATCTTGGCGGCACGGGTGCTCTTGATTGTGAGCAGTGACCGGTCGTTGCCGCGGCCGATAGCGGCCTGGGTAGCGGCCTCCAGGGCGACGTCGAAATTCAGGAGCGAAAAGCACCGGTTGGTCATTGACTCGGTTCGCCCTGTTTCAATACTTAGCGTTGTTCCACCGTGGTTGTAGCCCATGCCCCTCTGGTGGATGACGTAGGTTGGCTCGTCGGCAAGAGCCCAAACCTCTCCTTCGATGATGACCATACCCTCGTAATCGCCCCCCGCCTTCTCTACAGCCTGGCGAAAGTCTGATTCGTGGGTGTCGAAGGTGGCGACTGACGGAAATGAATTGAGCGGCCTAGGGATTTCGGACAGTGGGACCTCTTAAACTGAGGTTTCTACTGAAAGTGAGATCTGCAGTATGTCTGCATCGCGTCGCCGGTTTAGCCAGGAGTTCAAGG
>NZ_JBTNDW010000033.1:0-3665 GCF_054510775.1 Arthrobacter sp. TMT4-20
ACGGTGGAAACCCGCGCTGAATGCCTTTGCCATCACTTTCGCCGGGCGTTGGCCGGCAGCCGAAACCTACTAACTAAAATGCTGAAAACACCGAAAAAGTTACAGACCCGATGTGTGACGCCCTGGACTATCAGCAGCGCGAGGGCGGCGCTGAGCCCGACTAGGAATAGACCTGGGGCGAGCTCGGAGAGGTTTCCGATCATGCTGCCGCTGTTTGAATTGTCGTAAGAGGGAAGACCCGTCACCGGGTCAACTGCAAAGAAGTCTGTGTAACGCTCGGGTTCTTCTCGTACGAGTCCCGATAGTAAGAGCGTTCCGAGGCCGATCGATAGTGCCACGAGGATCCATGCTCCGATGAAGTACGGATTGCGGCCGCGATCATTTTCAGTTGGCCGAATTTCTCTTTCAAGGCTATCTGGAATAGCCCTGGTTGGTCCGGCACCAACTTCGTGGATCTGCACAGATTCAGTCTGGCTGTTCTCATGATTCCCCATGCCTCGACCGTACCCGAAAGAAATCATGAGTTCGTTGCACAGATTGGTCGCATCGAGGTTGCGGTGGGCATCCTTCACCGCGACACGGGGCTCGCAAAACTATGCGGGTTGCTGAATCATGCGCAGTGACAGCCACATGGGGATCGCTAATCGCAACGGAGATATAGGCCATCGACCCACTTTGCGGTGCTTTTGATGACTTACGCTCCGCCCAAACGGCCGATCCCATCCCCTTCTCACTCATCCGCGCCCAGGCGCACTCAGACGCTGGTGGTGTGATGGCCCCTATGCTGTCTCAGAACGCTCCTCACGTGATGTGCAGCGCCTACGAAGCACGCCCCACACAGCACACCGAAGGTCGAGAAGCCGTTATGGGCAATCAATAAGAGCGCAGCAGACCAAGCGGTCTGAGTAATAGCGAATACCAAGGCGAGATCCGACAAGACCTCAATTCGAGCTCGGTTCCGCCCAACAGCAGGCTGAACAGGCGCGGTCGTTGCCGACATCCGATTGGAACGCGTCGCGCGAAGGATCTGGACACTGAAAGCAAGGAACACGCTTCCAAGCAAGAGGGATATGGCAATACTAGGACTAGTCGAGGTGAAGTAACCAACACCAAAAATCCCAGCAAAAACTCCGATTAGCGTTTCTAGCCTCAACCTATGCACTTCTTGGCCGTTGACTCCACTGTTCCCCCAATTGCGAGCATCTACGTGTCAGCGAGTCTAGTCGTCCGGGACAACAAACTGACCACCCCTGAACTCTTGTATTCAAACGGTGATACTCAATCTGGGCTGCTAACGGAGCGCCCGTAAGCCGGTGGTGAGTTCAATCGGTCGTTGCAACACCCCCTATTGATGCGAGGTGTTGTGTATGTCATCGAAGAAGGAACGGATTGTTCAGGAGGCACGGTTCTGGGTATTGATGGCCCAGGGGTCTACGCTGACCGCGGCCTGTGATGCTGTAGGCGTGAATCGACGAACTGGACAACGTTGGCGTCGGGCAACCGGCGGTCGTATCCCGCGCGCTAAGCCTGAGCCTTCGGGCCGGTACCTCTGTTTGGAGGAATGATTACGGATAGCTGACCTGCACCTGACCGGGCACGGAGTGAGGGCAATCGCCCGGAAAATAGGCCGGTGCGCTTCGACGGTCAGCCGCGAACTACACCGGGGCGAACCACCCGCAGCCGTCCGTAGACGAGCGTCGAGCCAGGTGAAATACGCCCCGTACGCAGCCCAGAAACGAGCCGAGCTATCGGGCCGGCGGCCAAAAGCCAGTAAGTTCGATGACCTGGAACTAGCCTCGCTGGTGCAGGCTAAGTTGTGTGTGAAGTGGAGCCCTGAACAGATCAGTGACCACCTTGCCATGGCTTTCAGCGACCGGCAGGAGTTACAGGTGAGTCCCGAAACGATCTACCAAGCCCTCTACGTCCAAGGACGCGGGCATTTACGCGCTGACCTGCACCAACATCTGCGTACCGGTCGGGCCGTGAGGCGTCCCAGATGCTCCAACGCTGCTAAGATTTCGGGGAAGATTCCGGACATGATCCTCATCAGTGAACGCCCCGCCGAGGTCGCTGACCGTGCCATACCCGGCCATTGGGAATCTCAATGCGTTAGTCAAGCAGCATGAGCGGTGAGGTGCGGGCTGGTTCTTGGTAGGGGGTGTGGTCGCGGAGCATGGCCCAGATGACGTTGATGCGGCGCCGTGCGAGGGCAATGAGTGCTTGTTTGTATGATTTTCCTTCACCGCGTTTCCGGTCGTAGTAGATGCGCGAGGCTGGGCTGTTCTTCAGGCTGGAGAGTGCAGCGAGGTAGCAGGTTCGGAGGAGTCTGCGGTTGAAGCGGCGGGGCCGATGCAGATTTCTGCTGATTCGTCCGGAATCACGTGGGACCGGAGCCAGCCCGGCGACGCTCGCCAGCCGGTCAACTGAGTCGAAAGCGTCCAGGCTACCGCCGATGTTCGCGAGGAACGTTGCTGCCAGAATGGGACCGAAGCCTGGCATGCTCAGCAGAACATCTGCGCTGGGGTGCTGCCCGAAGAGCTCGGTAATTTCGGCGTCAACGTCGGTGATCTCCGTGTCGATAGCGCTGATCTGTTCGGCCAGCCGGTTGACGAGGGCAGAGCCGGTGCGTTGGGTTGGAAGGACTGTGTGCTGGGAGTTCGCGGCGATGAGTGTTTTCTGCGCCCTCTTGGCGCTGTTCCGGCAGCCGCGTTTCCGTAGCCAAGCAGCGAGCCGGGTCAGACCGATCCGGCGGATACCCTCCGGGGTCTGATAGCCGCCCAGGAGGATCAAGGGTGCCTTTTTGGAGTAGTCGATTGCCCGCTCTAACGCTGGGAAGTATTCGAGCATGGTGGCGCGCAGCCGGTTGATCGCCCGGACACGGTCACAGATCAGGTCGGTGCGGCGGGCGGTCAGAAGCCTCAGATCCACGCTGATCTGGTCGGCGCCGCGGAGGGGTTGGAGGTCCGTGCGCATGCGGGCCTGGTCGGCGATGATCCGGGCGTCTTTCGCGTCAGTCTTACCGTCGCCTCGATATGTTGCAGCGGCGTGATGGACGATTCGCCCAGGAATATAGAGCAGATGCTGCGCGTGCGTAGCTAGAAGCTCGATTAACAGTGCTGCGCCGCCGGAGTTCAGATCAGTGGCCCAACACGCCTCGGCACCCGCCGTAATTTCCGCGATCGAGGCTATTAAGTCGAGCAACACTGTTTCGTCGTTCTCGACCCGTCTCGAGAGCAGCACCGCGCCCGTCTGATCGATCAGAACGCAATGATGGGCGCTTTTGCCCGAGTCGATTCCCACCCAAAATGTTGGCATATTCTTCGGTCCCTTCGATCAGCTCCACTGCTAATTGGCCCTATCGATAACCACGCCGGCACGTCCTTACCCAACGATCAATGTCGTAAGTCTCAATCAGCGGTCGAGTTATCGGCCGGGCAGCGGGCGGCCATTCCCAGTGAGCCGTCCACGCGGCAAGGAGATCTGCGCCATACCCGCCACCCGAGGGTGATCGAAACACTACGACAGCCCCGAAATCACCCACAACAAAACCGTAAGGAGGGCGATTTAGTGCTCGGTTCGAACTGCCGGTCAGCTATCGCCACCCTCGTTGAACGCCAGACACGATTCGCAATCCTCATCCATCTACCCGGTGATTACAGCGCGAT
>NZ_JBTNDW010000034.1:0-3311 GCF_054510775.1 Arthrobacter sp. TMT4-20
GCTCCGCCTTGTTTTTCTTCACAGCATCCAGTGTCGTCATCACGGCACCTTCCCCGCCAGACTCACGCCCGACGTATCAGGCCAAAAACACCAAATTCCGAACAGTCCCGCGGCCATGAGACAGTGTGCCGTGCATCACGCAGATGGGCGCCCGTCAACTATTCTCTGAATACCGCGCGAGCGCTTTTGCGCTGGTGCGTAGTTGTGTCCGCGATGGTTCGATAATTGCCCTTGCCGGCCGTTCGATGCCGCTCCATCGCTACTGCAATGTCCGGGTATAGCCAGACATGTGCTTCGGGCATCTCCCCCGGACAGGTAACAATGGCTATGTCAATACATGCGGGGACCCCACGGGGGCAGTCTAAGCGGGACCCACTTTGACGAGATGATGCGGCCGACGTTTCGAGTGGACGATCGATCGTTTGATCACAATGATGGTGTGATGGAGGAAGGCCACAGATTGCCGGAAGAAACGTATCGGACACGGCTACCAGTGCGGTACCGACTTGGTTTCCTAGGTCTTGGTGTGCTGGTGACAGTCGGCACAGCGTGGGGGATGGTCACTGACGGCATGAACGGCGCCGCACTCGTTTCTACGCTGTTCGCCGCGGTGTTCCTCTACGTCATCCTCATGCAGGTCACCGTCCGGTTGGAAGAGCGCGAGGTCAGCATCAAAGTCGGTGGCATCTTCGCGACCAGGATCCCCTACCGCGAGATCGACACGGTCACGCCGGGACAGCCCACCGGCATTAGGTCGGGTATGGGGCTACGCGTGATGCCGAACAGCACGACCGGCTATCTCGTCGGTGGTCCGTCGGTTCGTATCACGACGGGAAGGACCGCCACCCTCGTTTCCTCGAACACTCCGGAGAAACTCTCGGAAGCAATCAGAACTCGGAGCACGTCCGCGGCGTCGTAGTCCCTTCCTTTTCGTTTGCCGCGACAGCAGCCTGGGCAAGGCGCCCGCTTAGGGGCGTGTGGTGCCGGCACGTGTTTTCCGGCCTCGCTGCATCCTGCATCATTGGTCGTGAGAGGCTGAAAGCCTAAGACGCGGAACTTTGCCAAGGGGGTAATCGGTGAGTAGTGGGCACGGCAATGAGGGAATTCTTGGCAGGTTTTGGTCTTAGTTGAAGAAGCTTCATCGACGAGATCTGTATACCCACTTAGGGCTCCCACCCTCTGCGGCCGATGATCCACATGATCCTCAAACAGGTGATCCTTCACCAAAAGACCATCGATAGATTGCTGTTTCTCACGGTTCGCGGGAAACCTAAGGTCTCTTTCTGATCTACGTCGCCGCTATCCGACGAACTCCTGGGCGCGGGTGTGGGCGAGCCGATAGGAGTCGGTGCCGGTTTCGATGATGGCCCCCTTTGAAGGTCAGTCGGTCCACGATCGCGGCGCAGAGCCTGGGGTCAGTGAAGGTTTTCGTCCAGCCCGAAAAGGACTTATTTGAGGCGATCGCGATTGAGTTGTTCTCCTCGCGTTCGGTGAGGACCTGGAAATGGAGCCCGGCTCCGCGTCGGTCGAGTTCCATGTAACCGAGCTCGTCGATCTATGCGGATATCCGCATAGGTCGGTGATATCGGGCTCCCACCGGTCGGCACCGATGCCGCCGAGGGGCTCTATCGACTCGTCGATGCCGCCTACGAAAAACGATCGATCGCGGTTTCCTCAAGTTACATCCCGCCGGCTTTGACGAGCTCATGCCCAAAACCCTCGCCACCGCGACGGTTGACAGGCTGCTGCATCACGCGTAGGTCTGCCAAACCACTGGAGAATCGATCCGCCTCAGCCAGGCCATGGCCGGAAAAGGAGTCACACCAATGAACTGAACGAGTTCCGCACATGGCCATCGCCACCGAACACCTGGTGGGCAGATCTGGTGGCCATGAGTGGGCAGTTTTCATGACCACCAGCGGGCATTTCTGCTGGCCGCCCATGGGCACAAACTATCGGCCATTGACATGAGACAACTGCCTTGCCCCGTGCTCATCAGCGAGGCGAGCGAAGACACGTCGCGCGGTATGGCGCTGTTTGCGGGGAGCCTCGAGGTCCTCCCGAAGCATCGCGTCGATCACGGGCTTGAACGTTTCCAACCGTGGTGCTGTCCGTATCCGCGGCTTGCGCGGTGGTGGTTCCGCCTACCGCACGACCTGCCTGACGGTTGGCCGGCCGACACCATGACGCCTGGCCAGCTCCCTGATTGAGAGGCCCTCGACGCGCGCATCACGCCGGATCCGCGCAAAAACTTCCACCCGAGACTCCATTCAAACCTCCACCTTGAGCAACCAGAAACGCGTTGCCACAACGGTGAGGGTGGGTCCGGCTTAGACTGCCCGCGACACCCCCAAAAGACCGAAGTGGGTCCCGCTTAGATTGCCCTGGTGGGTTCGAACAAAGCTGCCCTAGTCATAACAATCAGTCGGTGTCTCCACCCTGACCGATCGCTGCATTGGTGACAGTCGGAAATTGAGCCGTCACCACGGTACCCAGGAAGGTCCCGCGGATGAAAATCTGAGGGCGGGCCATCCGGCCCTCGGGGCCCAGTCCCCAGCCCCCAGATCGACAACTCGCGCAAAGATGCTGGCAGATCTTCCGCCCAACCTGGGCAACGTTGAGACCATCGGCTAACCATCGCGGATCACAAGGACACCTGATCGCGTCCTGCAACGAAGGACTCCACCGAGGTAGGCATCTAAGGAAAGGCGACCGGCTACAGGAACAGCAAAATGAGCTTCCGCGCCTGGCTGCCGCGTATTTGGCTCGAGAGACCTATTGCCGGTGCAAACCCAGCTGGTCACTGACCAAAACATTGCCGATGCGTATCTTGTCAGTTCAACGCTGGATACTCACGCTGATGATCCGAGGTACAGGTACCGGCCTATCACCGACGAGCTCCCAGGCGAACTACCGCAGCGGGCAAGAACGGGGTCCAGCTGTCGAGTCGAGACCACCGAATCTGGTCCATGTTTTCACGGCAGTGTTTTCACGCATGCGGACCCTGACCCGGTCCTGAACCGCCGGTGCCGGCTAGCAGTCTCCGCATTGGAAAGCACCATGCACTCACGCAGCTATCCGGAACGGAGGCGCATGCAGATCGTGGACGCCACGACCGGTTGAATCGGACCACTTCCGTTCCCGGACTTCCGTCGAATCGCTGAGACGCCACTGGCTCACCAGGTCGATGGTGTGGTGTGGTGTGTTTGGGGTGTGGTGGGTTAAATGCGAAAGGCCCCACCGGTGGTGGGGCCTTTCGTCTAATGGTTGTCCGGCGGTGTCCTACTCTCCCACACTCTCTCGGGTGCAGT
>NZ_JBTNDW010000035.1:0-2446 GCF_054510775.1 Arthrobacter sp. TMT4-20
GGCTCCGCCTTGTTTTTCTTCACAGCATCCAGTGTCGTCATCACGGCACCTTCCCCGCCAGACTCACGCCCGACGTATCAGGCCAAAAACACCAAATTCCGAACAGTCCCAAACCCGGGGCAGTCCCCAATTCTGTGTGACGACGTGGTAGAGATACTTATGCTGTCTCATATTTACGAGTTGCGTATTTTCCGCGTAGCAACATCTTCGCCCGCTTCACCGTTGGTCGTGCCTGAGGGGGCGTCGGCGTTGCTTATAGGTGATGTTGCTGCGTTGTTACTCTTTGCCACGATCATGATTTGTCTCGGATCAATCGTTATGGTGACACGCCGCTGGCGATTCCGAGACCTGACAATTTTCAGTGCCCTAATGGTTGCCATTGCCTCGCTTGTCCTAGTGGCTGCAATCGTTTGGCTCATCGCGCTGGTAGTGCTGGGGTTTCCTAGTCTTCCTTCACCTTCTGGACTGACGCTGTCTCAGCTCGGTGGCGTCGTTCAGGTAGGACTCAGTGTGGCTGCCGCCGTCGGTGTTGCGGTGGCGCTGCTCGTGACGTACCGAAAGCAGCGCGATTCCGAAGCAGCGCGCGAGGCTGACCTCTTCAGGATTGCGGTTGAGCAGCTCGGTAGCGACCAATACTTCATGCGGATAACAGGAGTTCTTGCGCTTCGTGATCTAGCCGATCGGTGGGAATCATGGCGTCAACGGTGCCTCGACATGCTTTGTGTGGCGATCGTGCAACCAGGCGAAGGTTCTGAGGGCATCAGGCGATTGATCTATGAGATTTTGAGGGAGCGATTTGATGGGCAATCGCGGGGCTGGCGTGGCTGCTCGATCACGATCGCCCATGGTGAGATTCCTGAGCTCGATCTCAGTAACCTCGTGCTACACGGTGGAACTCTCACGCTTCAAGAGTTGACCATTTCGCAACCAGCGAATCTCTCGGCGGTTCGACTCACAGGTGGAGCCCGCCTAGTCCTAGATGGACTCTGCCTGACAAGCACGTTGAACCTTAATAAAGTTGTTTGCTCAAGTAGAGGCAGCCTCGAAATGAGGAGAATTTCAATCGGCGTAAATGGTGTTTTAGACCTTAGCGAAGCTCAGGTGGCACGCGGTGGCACAGCCCGAGTCCAAAAGCTGACAGCTCTAGACGGCGGGCAATTCCTCGCTACGGATCTTTGGGTGAAAGGTCTGGTTGAATTGAGCGATCTCACTTGTGACTCCGGCGCATCTATCGACCTCGCGAACCTCATCTGCTATGCGGGAAGAGTGTCCATCAGTGAGGTGCATAGTTCTGGAGGCGATCTCAGCCTCGCCGGCGCTGAGGTCCATAAAGGCGGTTATCTTCGCGTTGATCGATACTTCGGCCATGATGGGCGTTTGTCGCTCATTGGTGGGAGAGTGAGAGATGCATCTGTTGTATCCCTCACCAACATAATGGTCTACGACGGCACGTGCCTCGACCTCACGCAGTTGTATAACAAAAGCGGTTCGCTGTTCTACGCCCATGTTGTAGTCAATGCCGGAGTAGTGAACCTTACGTCCCTAGAAAACGAGGACAAGGGCTCAGTGTTCATACTTCGCGCGCATATGGAAGGCAAGGACGGTCGGGTTCATTTCCGCGGGGGCGGGAACTACGGCGGCGATGTACACATCGAAGCGTACAACTTTGACAGGTCGGTTCCGGCTGGAACCTTTCGTTTCGAAGACGTCAATTTGCCCCGCGGCCAGATCGAACTTAAATTAGCGCCGGAAGTGAAAGTTCTGGCGACGGGCTTGCGCCTGCAGGAATCAGAAACCGTGGTTCGCGCCGGTTCAGATGCGACTCGAAAGCTATACCTAGCAACGCAACCCCGGGCCACCCAGGTACTAAGCAATCCGTCTCATGATTGGTCAATTCATCTGACGCAGTCACCACTTGGCCGACCAATCCGGTGGCACAACGGGGAAATTTAGGGAGCCGCTAAGCCCTTCATGAGTCATCAAGGGCACCTGAAGGTGACATCAGGGGTGCTGCGATCCCTATGTGTCTGCCAGCTGCATCGTAGGCGTGTGTGGTAACCAGGCCTCCCGCATTGACTACCGTGGTCGGCCGAACGCTGTGTGGGTCATCGACTTCACCTACGTCAGAACATGGTCCGGGTTCGCGATTGATGTCTTTTCCCGCGCAATCGTGGGGTGGCATGGCTCCATGATCAAAGACACGGATATAGTCCTGACCACCTTGAAAATGGCCCTTTGGCGCCGGGACCGGGCCGGGACACCGGTCCCTGAGGGGATGGTCCACCACACCGATTCCGGCTCCCAATACACTTCGATCCGCGCTGGTCAACGCCGGAGTGTTAACGCCAACCCAAAACAGGGCCATTAGTGCCAATTGAAAACAGGGCCACTGGTTGTTCGTTCTATTGTGCCGTACTGGTTGTTGGCTGGTGCTTTGAGAGCCGGT
>NZ_JBTNDW010000036.1:0-1984 GCF_054510775.1 Arthrobacter sp. TMT4-20
TCCCCACGGATCCCTCGACGGAATGACACCGTCGGCCTACTGGGAAAACTGGACCGCAGGAAACCAACTAGCTATCGCATAGCCACTGGACTGCTAACGGGGGCCCAACCAAGACCTCGGGAGTCGACGCAAGAATGCAGCCACTCAACAGCTCGTTCCTCTTGCCGAAGCGAGCTGGGAGCGCTGGAAGAGGCCTGCCGTCCTGAACTAGGACTCTCACGAGATTCCTTATCACCACACAGAAGACGTAGGAGACTTCGCCAGAACAGGCTTCCTCTCGCGATATAACGGTGTGTAGACGAACTTAGAATTGGAATACTCGCGTACGCGACAGCAGGAACTTGTCGGCGGCTATAGAGGGCCAGGTGTGTAGTTGGCGTGTCCAGCAGTTCCGCTTTGCGGGCAAATGTCAGATGTATGGTTGGGGATCCCTCACCGCTGATTAAGGCGGCTAGCTGTCAGTGATGGTCGAATAGTGAGCCGTTTTGCGGGCTTGGCGTCTAGCGGTCGTTGCAACACCTGACTATTAGGAGTTGCAACTATGGCCTTGATGAAACGAGCACGAAGGGTTCGGGGAGCACCTCCGAAGAACGCTGCCCGCGCTCATTATGATCAGTTGATGAAACAGGGAATGGGTAATTCTGAGGCCTGCCGGATTGTTGGGATCAGCCGAAGTTCAGGCACGCGGTGGCGCCACGGCCATACCGCCGTCTCAAAGACGGGAGTGGTCACGAAGTACCCGCCGATCTCACGACAAAGACCACGAGTCACCTCCGTACGCTTTCTCTCGGAGGAGGAGCGAATCACGATCGCGGACCTGCTCCACGCCAGACGAAGCGTCCGGACCATTGCCAGGGAGCTTGGGCGTAGTCCCTCAACCGTGAGTCGAGAGATCCGACGGAACACCCACCAGCCCTCCGGAAACTACCGGCCACGGACAGCCCAGCGCAGCGCCGAACGCAGGCGAAGTCGACCCCGGACCGGGAAGATCGCTGCCAGTGCTGAGCTGACGGCGTTCGTGAGGACCCATCTATTAGAGCGCTGGAGCCCACGCCAGATCAGCAACCGGCTCCGTACGGAGTTTCCCGGCCGTGCCGAGATGCAGGTCGTGCCTGAAACCGTCTACCAGGCGTTATATGGGCGCGGAAGCCTGGATCTTGCGGTCGACCCTGCACTGGCGCTGCGCACCGGACGAACCGGACGCCGACCCCGCAGGAGGAAAGAACACCGCACCAAACGGTTCCCAGATATGGTGATGATCCGCGACCGGTCAGCCGAGGCCACGAACCGGCTAGTGCCAGGGCACTGGGAAGGCGACCTCATCATCGGGAAGGGAAGCTGCTCGGCGATCGGAACCCTGGTGGAACGCACCACACGGTTCACGATCCTCGTGCATCTAGCCGGCAACAGAGGTGCAGAGAATCTCCGTGATCGGCTGGCCGAGTCGATGAGCGCGCTCCCGGCACATCTACGTAAGTCGCTGACCTGGGATCAGGGTACCGAGATGGCCTGCCACCAAGACTTCACCCGCCGGACACTCATCCCGGTCTACTTTTGCGATCCCGCAAGCCCCTGGCAACGCGGGTCCAACGAGAACACCAACGGATTACTCCGGCAGTATTTCCCGAAAGGAACAGACCTAGGAACCCACACCATCAAGGACCTCGCCCGGGTCGCCGATGAACTCAACCGTCGACCACGGGAAATCCTCGGCTGGCAAAGCCCCGCGGAGCACCTCGCTAGACTCATCTCACCACCGACAGATTCATAAACTGTTGCAACGACCGCTGAAATCCGCCGCCGTCACAACGGCTCAATTTTCGACCGTCACCGACACTAGCGGCGTACATACGCCGGTAAGCCTCCATGAAAGATGGGTCTGTAACTTTTTCGGTGTTTTCAGCATTTTAGTTAGTAGGTTTCGGCTGCCGGCCAACGCCCGGCGAAAGTGATGGCAAAGGCATTCAGCGCGGGTTTCCACCGT
>NZ_JBTNDW010000037.1:0-1440 GCF_054510775.1 Arthrobacter sp. TMT4-20
TGAACTGCTCCCCGATAGTTGGACTGAGAATTCAGTTCTGATTTACGGGGAGCAGTTCATGTTTGAGAGCAGTTCATTATCGGAGGACCAGCGTCAGGCCGCGGTAGCGTTGTTTGAGGCGGGCTGGGGCGCCAAGTCAGTGGCGAACCGGCTTGGGGTTAGCAGTAAACCGATCGGCCGTTTGTACGACCGTTGGCGAGTGCGTGGAGGATCGACGCTGGTGTATAAGTCAACGAAGCGCGTGTTTTCGTTCGAGTTTAAGCTCGATGTTGTTCGGCGGGCTCTTGCCGGAGAGAGCCGGGTGGCGTTGGCGAAGGAATTGGGGTTGTCTTCCCCGGTGCTGATTCGTAAGTGGACACAGCTTTACCGGGACCAGGGTGAAGACGGGCTTCGTCCGCGGGCCAAGGGCCGCCGCCCGAGGGAAAGTCCGGGCGCTGCGGCCAAGCCCGAATCGGAGCTCCAGCGCCTGCGCCGGGAGAACGAGCGTCTGCGCGCTGAGGTTGCCTTCCTGGGAAAAGTACAGGCCTTGAGGGACGAGGAACGGCGGTAAAGGTCCGCGCCGTTATCGCTCTCAAGGCTGAACACCGCCTCGAATTGCTCCTGGACGTTGCGGGGTTGGCCCGGTCGACGTTCTTCTATCACCAGGCACGTCTGCAAGCACCTGATCCTCAGGAGCAACTCAAAGCCGAAATCACGGACATCTTCAAGAAGAACTACGGCCGATACGGGCACCGCCGGATCCACAGTGAACTACTCAAGCAGGGGTGGACGGTTGCGAAGAAGACCGTATTGAAGGTGATGCGTGTCCTCGGGCTGGTCTGCAAGGTCCGGCGGAAGAAACGTTACAACTCCTATCGGGGCGAACAGGGCACGGTCGCGCCGAACCTGCTGAACCGGGAATTCGAGGCCACTGCACCGAACCAGAAGTGGGTCACGGACGTGACCGAGTTCAGCGTTGGAGACCGCAAGCTCTACCTCTCACCGGTCATGGACCTCTTCGACCGGCAGATTATTTCCCATTCCATCGGAACGTCCCCCAATCTCTGGCTCACCAACACTTCGCTGGAGCAGGCCCTGGCCTGCCTTCAGCCAGGACAGCAGCCGCTCGTACACTCCGACCAGGGATTCCAGTACCAACACGCCTCCTGGCGAGCTCTTCTCAAGGGCGCCGGCGCGGTCCAATCCATGTCACGCAAAGCCAACTGCTTCGACAATGCCGTGATGGAGAACTTCTTCGGTCACCTCAAGGAAGAGCTCTTCCACCGCGTCCGATTCATCAGCACCGAAGCCCTTTCCACGCAACTGAACGAGTACATCCGCTGGTACAACAACGAACGTATCTCGACAAAGCTCAAGGGCCTGAGCCCGGTGCAATACCGGACCCAGGCCCTCGCGGCTTAGGATCTTACTTGGCCAGTCCAACTATCGGGGACCAGTTCA
>NZ_JBTNDW010000038.1:0-1386 GCF_054510775.1 Arthrobacter sp. TMT4-20
GGGACTGTTCGGAATTTGGTGTTTTTGGCCTGATACGTCGGGCGTGAGTCTGGCGGGGAAGGTGCCGTGATGACGACACTGGATGCTGTGAAGAAAAACAAGGCGGAGCCCTCTGCCGAAGAGGTGGCCGCGAAAGAGTTGGTGCGGATGGCGGCCGAGCAGGGACTGTCCCTGACTGGCCCCGACGGGTTGCTGAAGCAGTTTACGAAGACGGTTCTTGAGACCGCGCTGAATGAGGAAATGACTGATCATCTCGGGCATGAGAAAAACCGGGCTGCTCAGGATCGGGATACCTCGAACGTACGAAACGGATCAAGGCCGAAAACAGTCCTGACCGAAGCAACCGGGCATGTTCAGATCGAGGTTCCCCGGGATCGGGACGGGACGTTTAATCCGGTCATTGTGAAAAAACACCAGCGCCGGTTGACCGGTGTCGACGAGATGGTCCTATCCCTTTATGCCCACGGTCTGACGACCGGGGAGATCAGTGCCCATTTCGCCCAGATATACGGGGCGCAGGTGTCCAAGGAGACCATTTCGAGGATTACCGACAAGGTCTCCGAGGAAATGGCCAGCTGGTCCTCGCGACCTCTCGATAGCGTTTACGCGGCGATCTTCATTGATGCGATCGTGGTCAAGATTCGAGACGGCCAGGTGGCCAACAGGCCCATCTACGCCGCTATCGGGGTCTCGCTGGAAGGCGAGAAAGACGTCCTCGGCCTTTGGGCCGGTAACGGCGGTGAAGGGGCGAAGTTTTGGATGAGTGTCCTCACGGACATGAAGAACCGGGGTGTGAGCGATACGTTCTTCCTGGTCTGCGACGGCCTGAAAGGTTTGCCGGAGGTAGTGTCCAACGTTTGGCCCCTCACGACGGTTCAAACATGCATCATCCACTTGATCAGGAACACATTCCGGCTGGCGTCGAAGAAGGACTGGGATGCCCTCAAAAAAGATGTCCGCCCGATTTACACTGCCCCGAACGCCGCAGCAGCCCGAGTCGCGTTGGACGAGCTGACGGATAAGTGGGGCCGGAAATACGCGGCCATCATCAGATTGTGGGAAAACGCGTGGGAGGAATTCACGCCCTTTCTCGACTACGACGTTGAGATCCGCACCGTCATCTGCAGCACGAACGCAATCGAGTCGCTGAACGCACGATACCGGCGGGCAGTACGGGCTCGTGGACATTTTCCGACCGAGGCTGCCGCGCTGAAATGCCTCTATCTCGTCACTCGGTCTCTTGACCCCACCGGTGTTGGCAGGACACGCTGGACCGTACGGTGGAAACCCGCGCTGAATGCCTTTGCCATCACTTTCGCCGGGCGTTGGCCGGCAGCCGAAACCTACTAACTAAAATGCTGAAAACACCGAAAAAGTTACAGACCC
>NZ_JBTNDW010000039.1:0-1341 GCF_054510775.1 Arthrobacter sp. TMT4-20
GGTGTCTAGGTTCAGGACATAGGCGACACATGAGTCGCGACATGGGCGACAGTTGATACCCGCCGGTGAGTCGGGACATCGGCGACACTTTAGGGGCCTGAGTATGAGCCCATGTCGAAGCAAAAGGTCATTGTCTTGTCCGTGGTGCAACAAGGACTCACCAAAGCCGAAGCAGCCCGCCGATACGGGGTCGGCCGACAGTGGGTCCACGAGCTGGTCCGCCGCTACGAACACGGCGGTCTAGACGCAGTTGAACCCCGCTCGAAACGGCCGCGGGCCAGCCCGCACGCCACACCGGAAGCGACGACCCAGCGGATCCGAGAACTCCGCGCGGAGCTCACGAAGGCAGGCCTGGACGCAGGACCGCAGACCATCGCTTGGCACCTCGAACAAGAAGGGCTCAAAGCCCCCTCAACCTCAACGATCCGCCGGATCCTCGTGAACGCCGGGCTGATCACCCCGGAACCGAAGAAACGCCCCAAATCATCGTTGCACCGCTTCGAAGCGGCCCAACCCAACGAAACCTGGCAATCCGACTTCACCCACTGGACCCTGGACGACGGGACCGACGTCGAGATCCTGAACTTCCTCGATGATCACTCCCGCTACCTGCTCTCCTGCACCGGCTACCGCCCCGTGACCGGATCCATCGTCGTCCAGGCGTTCCTTGCCACCACCGAGCAATACGGGCTCCCCGCCTCAACATTGACCGATAACGGGCTCGTCTACACCGCACGCTTCGCCGGCGGCAAAGGAGGCCGCAACGCCTTCGAAAACCTGCTCCACACGCTGAACATCACCCAGAAAAACGGGTCCCCGGGACACCCGCAAACCCAAGGCAAGATTGAACGTTTCCACCAAACCCTCAAACGCTGGCTCCACGGCCAACCCCCAGCACCGACACTCCAGGCACTGAACCAGCAGCTCCACACGTTCCAACGGGTTTACAACCATCAACGCCCGCACCGGGCACTGAACCGTCGAACCCCAGCGCAGGCCTACCAAACCACGCCGAAAGCCAGTCCCAACCAACCCAAACAAGGAGGACACTGGCGCATCCGCGTCGACCGGATCGACGCTGCCGGCAAAGTCACCCTGCGTTACAACGGACGCCTGCACCATATCGGAATCGGTCGCGCGTACGCCCGCCAAACCGTCCTGATGCTCGTCCACGACCGCGAAGTCATGATCACCACACCCGGCACCGGAGAGATCCTCCGCGAACTCACCATCGACCCAACCCGCAACTATCAATCCAGACAAAAGAAAACACCCCCAGCCGAAGCTGGGGGTGTCGTCGATGTCGCGACTCACATGTAGTCCATGTCGCGACTCATAACA
>NZ_JBTNDW010000004.1:0-216371 GCF_054510775.1 Arthrobacter sp. TMT4-20
TGACCTCCATCAAAGCAAAACTCAAACCAAGAGTGGGTGAACGGACCCCGGAAGGTAGGAGAAGGCTGCGGGTTGGTTCCGCAGCTGGGTTTCCCTGGCTGCGGACCAAACCTCGCCTACTTGCGGATCAGTGAGGTTTCGGTGAAGCCCCCCGGCGCCACATAGACCTTGTCGCCGCTGCGCCCCTTCCCCTTACCCTGCCCCTTGCCGTCAGAGGTCGCGCCACGGTCATGGCCCGTGCTCCCCGGCACAGCGACCGGTTGGCCGGCTGCGTCGTAGGCGTGCTGTTCCAATCGGTATTCGCGGGGTACGACCACCGGGTGCAGCGACTTCTTGTCGGCGGCGCTGACAAAGATGGTTGACTCCCCCGCCGGTCCATCGACGGTCACTGACGAGATCAGTGGCTGGAGCAGCAGCGCATCGATCGATGCTGCGCCGTCGACGACGGCGTTGACGCTGCGTTCCCCACCCTTCAGTTCCCGGTCGAGGCTGAACGGCTGCAGAAGCCCCGGCGCGTCGGTGATGCCCTGCTCCCCCGCCCCGCCGTTGGGGGTAGTGCCGAGCTTCCGTTTCCCCGACCAGCCGGTGGTCCCTGCGTCCCCGATAGTCCTGTTCACGACCGGGTACACGTTGCGATCCTGCTCGTGCACGGTAACCGGGATGCGCAGGCGTGCTCCGGTGTTGAGCTGCGCATACGCGCCACCCGAGATGTTGGCTTCACCGGTCCACGCGGATTCGGCGGTGACCATGGTGCCGTCGCCCTTGATGGTCCCGGTTTCAGCTTCGACCACTGTGAGCCCGTCGGTGGCTACCGTCTGGTCGATCCCCAGGGCCGCTTCCTTAAGCTCGGGGTTGGCATCGAGCACCAGCATGGAGAGTAGACCGTGGATGGTCGATTCTGCCCCCGAGTTGTAATTCACGGTCCCGTCCGCCTGCACGCCGTCGAACGTCACTCCGGTCGCCGGGTTGTAGGTGGGCTCACCGCTGCGGTTGGCACCGAAGTACCATCCGCCCATCACCGCCGCCAGCTCGTACAGGCCGGTGGCGCCGGTCGCTTCCGCGGTCGACACCAGGCTTTGCAGCCGCGAATCGACGCCGTAGGCGATCTGCACCCGCTCCGACGGCGTGGGAGTCCACGCGTTGTCCGGTCCGCCCGCGGTGATCAATTGCGCGGTGAACCCGGCAGTGTCCTGCACTGCAGCGTCGGCAAGGTCGGGGCGACCCAGTACCACCGACGCGTCAGCGACGGCGGCCGGAGCCATGCCGCCCCACGCATGCCAGAACGTCTGGGACTTGGTCCATGGGAGGATGGCCCCGAACGGCCAGGTCTGGGTGTCCCCCGATGACATCTCAGCAATACCCTCGGTGAGCTGGGACAGGGCGGTCCTCGCCACCGCGTCGGACGGCTCGGCGCCCACATACGCCGACAGGCCAAGCACTGCCTCAGCCGATGAGTCGGCGCCCTGGGCGATCAGCCAGGCGGGGACGCGGACACCGTCGGCCATTTCATACTGACCGTATTGGCCCAGCGACTGGCGGTTCAGCGCGTCCAGCGAAAGGTGCAGCCGCTCCTGCAGAAACGCGGCGAACTCGGGGTCTGCTTCGCTGAACGCCGCGTACCCTTCGCCGAGGGCCCACACCGTGCGGGCCACCCAGTAGGACTCAGCCGAATCGCTGGGATCCGGGAGTTCGATGGGCTCGGCGCTAGGGTTCAGGTCACCGTCGGTCTGCTGCCACAGCACCACGTTGCCGGCATTGGGGCCGTCAGTGGTCTGCAGGTAGGCCAGCGATCGTAGAGTCTGGAAGGCCAATTCTCGGCTGGCCTCGCTTCCGGTCTGCTGCCAGTGCCGGAGGTAGACGACGGCGGTGCGTGAAATGTCGTCGGCGTTGTAGGCACCCTGGCTCCAGTCACCTTCGGCGTCGAGGTTACCGCCGCCGATCTTTCGGTAAGTGCCGTCATCGTTCCGGTCCGCGTACGTCCACGGCGCCAGCGCCGTGGACTGCTCATCGGCGCGGTAGGTGCTATGCCCCTCAATGTCAGGCACCGGCACCTCCGCCAGCAGCCAGTCCAGGTGGGAGGTGTTGGTGAGCGGTGCGGATCCGGCGGCCGCTGACGGAGCCGGAAGAGTCAACGACGGCCCAGCGACCCCTGCGCCACCCGGCACTGCAGAGACCGGCGCTATTCCGACGCCGAGCACTGCAAGGGTGACGCCCGCTGCCAGGCATGGGATGCGCACTCCCCTGCCGGTCATGATGCGACCCGATCGAGGCGGGCCACACCGATTTTGGAGTCAGCCATGCCGTAGAAGACGAACAGCTGCCCGTCGATCTCCTCGATGGCTGTCGGGAAGACCACATTCGGCACGATGCCCGACTTCTCCTCAGCGGTTTCGGGGGCCAGCAGGGGTTCGCGGCTGCGGGCAATCACGATCGACGGGTCATCCGCCGAAAGAATCATCGCCGCCGCCGAGTAGTTGACCTTCTGCTGGTGGTCGAACGCCGATTTTTCCAGTGCCCCGGCCACGCCGTGGTGGATGATGAGCCAGCCTTCGTCGATCCGCAAGGGCGGCGGGCCACCACCGATTTTCAGTTCTTCGAACTCGAACTCGCTCATCGCGACGAGGGTGTGCTTGCCCATGTGAACCAGGTTGCGGATGTCTCTCTCGACGTCCTCGACTGACACGTAGGAGATCCAGATTCCGGGCCGGTTGTCCGTGATCCCGGCGGGCAGGTGCTCGCCCTCGCCCTCGCGGATCCAGCCAAGGTCCCACATGGGGCGGTGCAGGAGCGCATAGGAGGGGACGCCGTCGGGGTCGTTGACCGGCTCAGGGAAAAACACGCCGTCCTTATTCGGGAACAGGTTGAGGTCCATGGACAGCTCGGCCTTGTATTCGAAGAAGCAGGGGCCGAGCCGCTGCCAGGACCGCAGATCGGTGGAATGTGCGAAGGCCATCCGGGGACCCATGGGTCCGTAGGCAACGTAGGTCATCAGGTGCAGGCCGAGCGAGGGCACCCAGGTGGTGCGGGGGTCCTCGGTGCCTGAATTGTTGGTGCCGCGTTCCCAGCCTTCGTCCGGACTTAGGACCACGCCCATCCGGTCGACGCCGGTGGGCACCCCGTTCTCGATCACAATCTTGGCTAGCCCGACCCGGGACACGTTGCCCTTCGAGACCAGCCGGGGCAGCAGGTACAGCTCGCCGTCCGGGCCGCGGCCGCTGGCAGGGTTGAGCACTCCCTCGGCCTCCAGGTCGTTGCCTTCCTCTGGGCTCATGATGACGCCCGCCCGGGTCAGCGTGAACGGCACGGTGGGCAGCACGGTGGTTTGCGTGGTGGTGGTTTGCGAAGTCATTGGTGGTTAACCCTTTGCGCTTGATCCGATATTGGTGGAAATGAACTGGCGTTGGAAGAAAATGAAGAGTGCGACGGCGGGCGCCGCGAGCACGCACGCGCCGGCCAGGATGGCACCGAACGGGTTGGCGGCGGTTGCCGCAACGTTGGAGATGTAATTGGCGAGGGACACGGCCAGCGGCTGAAAATCGGTGTCCTTGGTGACCAGGAACGGCCACAGGAATTCGTTCCACGGCCCGATGAACGTGAGCAGTACAGCCGTCACGATGGCTGGCCGCACCAGGGGGACGGCAATCTGGGTGAGGATGCGCAGCTCGCTGGCCCCGTCGATCCGCGCCGCCTCAAACAGCGAAGCGGGCAACTGGAGGAAGTACTGCCTGAAGACGAACACGGCGGTGGAGTTGATGGCGAACGGCAGGATCATGCCCAGATAGCTGTCCGCCAGACCATAGTCACGCACAATCAGCACGTACAGGGGAATGAGCAGCAGCTGAAACGGGACAATCTGGACCAGCAGCAACAGGCCAAACACCATCCCGCGTCCGCGGAACTGCATCTGCGCCAGGGCATACCCGACCGGGATGCCGAACAGGACGGTGCAGAGGATCACCCCACCGGTGAAGATCCCCGAATTGATCAGGCCCCGCACCAGGCTGATCGACTCGTTGATCAACACATAATTCTGTCCGGTGATGTTCCCGAAGTTGGGGAAGGCGCCGGCCACTGAGGTGTCGGGTTGGGTCTGGAGTGACCCAATGAACATGTAGTAGAACGGGAACAGGAACACGAAGGCGCCCACCGCCAGCAGCAGGAAACTGAACGGGCGCAGTGCCCGCTGCTTCGCGGTCGAGGATTTTCGGTCCTGCTCTACTGGGTCAGCGGCAGGGTCGACGAGCGGTGGAACCGCCGCCGACTGGGTTGATTGGAAGTCCTTGGCCATCTCAATCGTCCTTTCCGCTGATAAAGCGGCGTTGCACCAGTGCCAGCAGCAGCACACCGATCACCAGGATGACGCCCAGCGCCGCGGCAGTATCCGGGTTGCCCTGGAGGATTCCCTGCTGGTACATCAGGAACACGGGCGACGTCGATGCGCCGTCCGGCCCGCCGCCACCAGTGAGGAGGTAGGGCTCGGTGAACAGGTTCGCACCCGTAATGGTGGCGAGCAGTGTGACCAGGAACGTGGCTGGCCTGACACTGGGAATGGTGATGCTGAAGAACTGCCGCACCTTCCCGGCACCATCAACCGACGCCGACTCGTACAGTTCCTCGGGGACGTTCTGGAGCGCGGCAAGGTAGAGCAGGATCGAGAATCCCAGCTGCTTCCAGGTCACATACAACGCCACGGTCGGCATGGCCAGGCCGGAGTTGACGAGCCAGGACGGGTCCGGTGCCAACGGGCCGAAAATCGAGTTGACCAGCCCGTCCTGTGCGAAGAGGAACAGCCATACCCCGACGACGGCGACGCTCGCTGTCACGTATGGAACGTAATAGCTGACCCTGAAGAAGGTGCGAAGCCGGGTGACCCGGTTCAGCGCGTTGGCGAGGACCAGCGAGAGCACCACCGTCAGGGGGACGTTGATGATCAGGAACACGCCAACGTTGACGAAAGAGCGCCCGACGTCCGGATCAGTGAGCACCGCTGCGTAGTTGTCGAACCCAACGAATGGTCGGTCGACAGCCACGCCGGGTGCGGTGAAGAAGAAGTCGTGGAATGAAATGTAGACGGCGTACCCCAGGGGAAACGCGAGCACCGCGAAAATGAAAAGTACATACGGTGCACTGAACGCGATTCCGAGGGGTTGGCGTCCCAGCGGTCTGTTGCGCCGGCGGGGGGCAGGATCCGGGCTGGTGCCCGGATCCCGCGACGTACCGACGGTGGATGAAGTAGTCACCGTCGGTCCGTCTACTCTTCGGAAGCGAGGCTGGAGATCTCTTCAGCGGCCGCGGTGAAGGCGTCGTCGACTGTCTCGTTGCCGAAGATCACCGAGGCACCATAGGCGTCACGGAAGGTCTGCCAGATTTCGACGGAGTTGGGCACGTTCGGGACCTCGACTGCCCGTGACGCCTGGTCGGCGAACTCGGTGTAGGCGGGGTTGGCGTCGAAATACTCGGAGTAGGCTTCAGTCAGATCGGCGCGGATGGGCATCTGGCCGGTCGCCTCAAGCAGCGCCCCGTCCTGTTCTTCACTAGTGGCGAACTTCATCAGGTCCCACGCGGTCTGCTTGTTGTCACAGGCCGAATAAATCGCCATGTTCTTGGCGTCGGAGAACGTGTGGCTCTCATCCCCCTCGGCGAGGCCGGGGACCGGCGCGGTCCCCCAGTTCACGTCGTCGCCATAGACCGGGATGGCCCAGGGGCCGGAGATCGCGATTGCTGCTTTCCCGTCCACGAACGAGTCACCGGTGTACGCCTCCTGAGAGGAGAGACCCTCCTCGTACATGCTTTGCCACATCCCGGCGACGGCTTTGCCCTCGTCGGTGTTGAAGGCTGCTTCGCCGTCGACCACCAGCTGAGACCCACCGGTGGCAGCGGCGAAGAAGGGGTAGAAGTCGAACCAGGATTGGTAGAACTCACCTGCGGGCGAGGGCCACATCGCGTAGTCGGCGGCACCCGATTCAACGAGGGTGCGGGAGGTTTCCAGAAGCTCGTCCTGGGTGCCCAGCGCCGGGTTCTCGGGGTCAAGCCCCGCCTCTTCGAACATGTCCTTGTTGTAGTACAGCACCACGGGGTTGGATTTCCACGGCAGCTGGTAGTACTGCCCATCCGCTGACTTGTACTGCTCCGCGACCTCACCGCTGCGGGATTCGACGTACTCGACTCCGTCCTCGAAGGTATCCAGCGGGACCAGCCCGCCCATCTCCTCGAACTGCGGGACGGCCACCGGAGCCGTGTTCATCACGATGCAGGGGGCGTTGCCGGCGGTGATCGCCGCGGCGATCACCTCCTCTGAGCTGGTACCGGCAGGGATCTCCTGCGCGGTGACCTCCTGATCGGGGTTGTCTGCGTTCCAGGCCTCGACCATCGATTCTCCCCAGGCAACTTCCTGCTGGTTGTTCGAATACCAGATGGTGATCGGGCCGCTGGTCAGCTCTCCGTCCCCGGCGGCGTCGCCCCCGCTGCCGCCGCAGGCTGCGAGGCCGAGACCCATCATGGCTGTGGCCGTGATGGCCAGTGCTCTCTTGGTGTATCGCGTCATTGCGTTTTCTCCTAGATCACTTTCACTTGCGTTGGATGCGTTACTTACTGCCGGAGGAACTCCGGTTGTGGGGCGCCGCGGTGGATCCGCGGGTAATAAGTTTGGGGGCGGGCAGGACGACGTCGGCGCCGTCGTGAGTGCCCTCGAGCTGGTTGAGCAGAACCTGTGCCGCGGAGCTGCCCCACAGGAGCGGGTCGCTGCCGATGCTGGTCAGTGCGGGGTTGAGGTACTGGGCGTACTCGGTGTTGTCATAACCGGTGACCGACAGGTCATCGGGGATCCGCAACCCCTGCTGCTGGGCGTAGGCCTGCCCGGCGGTGGCCATGATGTCGTTGGCGTAGACGATCGCAGTTGGTGCGTTGTCGCGGGCAAGCAGGTCAGCTGTCGCCGCGACCCCCTCGGTCGCACCAAAGTCCGCTTCAATGAACAGGTCGGCTTCCAACCCGTTGAGCTTGAGGGTGTTGGCCCAGGCGTTGCGGCGGCTCAGTCCATGAATGTAATGCTGTGTTCCACCGACATGGGCAATCCTGGTGTGACCCAGATCGACGAGGTGCTGAACGGCGTGACTGATCCCCTCGGTGTCGTCCATGCAGACGGCCGGGAAGGGTGAGGGCGTGTCCGGTCTGTTCAGGGTGACTGCCGCGAGTCCCAGTTCCAGCAGCAACGCGATGCGGGAGTCATCCGTGCGCATGTCGCTGAGGATCACACCGTCCACCCGACCCTCATGTGCCAGCCGCCGATAGCTGGCCTCCTCGGACCCCGTCTGGGTGGCCACGGTGAGGACCAGCGAATAGCCGCTGTCCGCGAGGGTGGTCTCAATCCCCGCGATGAAGGATGGGAAAAACGGGTCGGTCCCGAGCAGCCGCGGATTACGGGCCACCACCAGGCCGAGGGCGTAGGCCTTCGACGAGGACAGCGATCGGGCCCGCAGGCTCGGTGTCCAGCCCAGTGCGGCGGCGGTGCTGAGAATGCGGCGTCGAGTATCCTCGCTGACCCCCGCCTGCCCATTCAATGCATAGGACACGGCGCCTTTGCTCACGCCAGCAGCCCGGGCTACGTCGCTGATCGTTACCGGCATCCCTGTCGCCATCCTTGTCTCGTGGTGGGGCTAACAACCAGTTATTAGAGGGGTGATCCCCATCACTTAACCGGTTAAGTAAACTTAACTAAACCGGTTCAGTGACCGATAGTCAAGGAAGTTTTCGAGTTTTGAGGAATTCAAGCGGTCGGAACAGCAATCTTGCCGACCGCCGGGGCGAATAACACTTGAAGCCATCACGTCCAGCAATGATCAAAATCGTCCGGGAACTGATCCAGGACGTTGACCGAACGAGGCGAAACGGGCCCTGATCGAGATGCTGGGGATCTTCGCCTGCTGGGTGGACGCCAGGATTCTTGCGGAGGGCGTGGAACGTTCAGAAGAACTGGATACCCTGGTCAGTCTCGGCGAGCCAGCCCTAGCGGGCCCTAGCTGTCGGAGCCGAGCGGCCCCTCCGGCTCGGAGATGAAGCCCTGCTCCACCATGAAGTCGAAAGCGACGTCCGCGGGTTCTTCGCCCTCGACGTCGACCCGCAGGTTCATGGCCCGTAGCGCCTCGTCGGTCAGGGTCGGGGCAATTGCACCGAAGACGTCCTCCAGTCCAGGGTGCGCCTCAAGGGTTTCCGTGTAGAAAACCGGTGCCGCGTTGTAGGCGGGGAAGAAGCCGAGATCGTCTTCGAGGACCGTGAGATCGAGCGCGTCGATCCGCCCATCTGTGGCAAATACTTCACCGAAGTTGCAATCGCCGTTATCGGTAGCGGTGTAGACGGCGCCCGTATCGAAAATGCTGATGTTGTCATCGGGGACGCCGTCCGCTTGACCCCGCTCCATCCCGTAGTGGGCGAGCATGGGGTTCATGCCATCCGGGCGCGAGTTGAACTCCGCCTCGACGCAGAAGGTCCTTTCCTCCACCGGCAGTTCGGCGATTTCGGAGATGGTGCTGATGCCGCCGAGCTCCTCGACGGCCTCGCTGCGTACCGCGATCGCGTAGGTGTTGTTCAGGGGCGCGGTGTCCCCCCAGGTCAACCCGTTCTTTAGATCAGCCTCGTAGACTGCGGCGAACTGCTCCTCCTGGTTGGGGAACCCTTCGCTCATGCCAAGGTAGGTGAGCCACGCGGTTCCCGTGTACTCCCAGACCATGTCGGCCTGACCGGCGAGCACCAACTCACGCACGGGCTGGCTGCCGGGAACGTTGGTGAGGTCGGTGACATCGAATCCTGCCGCCTGGCCGGCGAGGACGGCAATCTTGCCGAGGATCAGCTGTTCGGTGAAGTTCTTGGAGGTGACGGTCAGGGGTTCGCCGTCGACAATTTCCGTAATGCTGCCAGGACCCGCAGCAGGGACGTAGGAGGTGGCTGGTTGCAGACCGCAACCGGTGGCCAGCAGCCCCGCGGACAGGACTGCCGCGGCACCGGCGGCACGCCGCAGCACCCGCCGGGGCAGGGCGCAGTTGGGTGGTGTGGTGCTGGGAAGCATCAGAGTCCTTTCGGGCGGGCGACATGTTCGACAACGCGCCCAATCCAGTCGACCAGAAGGGCCAGGAGTGCCACCAGGACCGAGCCCACAACGAGGACGCTGACCAGGTTGAGGTTCACTCCGGTGATGATGAGAATCCCCAGCCCACCGCCGTTGATGAATGCCGCGAGTGCGGCGGTGCCCACGAGGAGCACCAGTGCGGTGCGGATACCTGCGAGCATGACGGGGACAGCCAGCGGCAGCTCCACTTTGAACAGGACCGCTGCGGCGCTCATCCCCATGCCCCGGCCGGCCTCGACGAGACGCTCATCAACCTGGTTGAGGCCAACCATCGTGTTCCGGAGAACGGGCAGCAGAGCGTAGAGGACCAGCGCGATGATGGCGGCGTCGAAGCCGAATCCCTGCCACGAAGCAAGGAGCACAATCAACCCGATGGCCGGGGCCGCCTGCCCAATATTGACGACGGCGAGCACCGGACCGGTGAGCCGCCGGAACGGCCCGCGGGTCAACAGGATACCGAGCGGGATGGCAATTACCAGCACGATAACCGCTGACACAGCCGTCAGGGCAAGGTGTTCAAGCGTGTAGCCGAGCAGTGAGTCTGGGTTGAGGGTGTTGAGTTCGGTCTCCGACAGGTCAGCGGTCAGCGCCCAGATGATCAGCGCGGCAAGCGCCGCCAGGATGCCGGCGAGCTGATAGACCAGCGGACGCCAGGAGGGCCCGGCGATATCCGCTTCGGCGGCGACGGCCAGGGGATTCTGGGCTGGTGCGGCAGCGCTCACTGGCCGGATCCCGTAGCCGGACGGGACGGCTCGCCGTCGCCGACGGCGCCATCCTGCCCCTCAACTGCCTGCAGCGTCCCGGTGTTGACGCCTACCGGGCGCCCAGAGGAATGTGCTGAGCGGGCATGGGCGTGGGCGCGACCGATCGCGTCCATGATCGTTTCGACGTCGATCACACCGAGGAAGGTGTCGCGTTTCCCGGTCACCAGCGCGGCGCCAGCGCTGGAGACCAGCATGGTGTCCAGCGCATCGTTGAGCGTCGCCCGGTCGCCGACGACGGGGAGTTTGGCATCCCAGTCGTCGCTGACCCGGTCGATCCGGGTCAGCTGGCGGCGGGTGAGCCACTGGATTGGGCGGTTTTTCTCGTCGACGATGACGGCATGGTCGTGCTGTGCCTGGTCGAGCCGTGAGAGTACGTCGCTGGCGAGGTCGCCACTAGTGGCGACAACCGCCTCGGCAAGGTCCACCTCATTGACGCGGGTCAGCGTGAGCTGCTTCAGCCCGGCACCTGACCCAATGAAGTTTTCGACGAACTCGTTGGCGGGGTTCGCGAGAATCCGTTCAGGAGTGTCGTACTGCACCAGCTGCGCGCCGTCGGTGAAGATGGCAATCCAGTCGCCGAGCTTCACCGCTTCGTCGAAGTCGTGGGTGACGCAGACGATGGTTTTCTGCAGCTCCGCCTGAATATTCAGGAGCTCATCCTGCAGCCGCTGCCGGGTGATCGGGTCCACGGCGCCGAACGGCTCATCCATCAGCAGCACGGGTGGGTCTGCGGCCAGTGCACGTGCTACGCCGACGCGCTGCTGCTGCCCGCCGGAAAGCTCCTTGGGGAAGCGGTCCCGATACTGGGCGGGATCCAGGGAGACCAGTTCCAGCAGTTCATCGACCCGCGCGGCGATCTTCTCTTTGCTCCAGCCGAGCATTTTCGGCACAATACCGATGTTCGTGGCGACACTCATGTGCGGGAACAGTCCACCGGCCTGAATGACGTAGCCGATCCGGCGCCGGAGGTTGTCCCCGTTAATGTCGGTGACGTCGTCGTCGTCGAGGACGATCCGTCCTTCGGTGGGCTCGATGAGCCGGTTGATCATCTTGAGTGTCGTGGTCTTGCCGCAGCCGGACGGGCCCACCAGCATGACGATCTTGCCTGCCGGGATTTCCAGGGTGAGACCGTCGACGGCCGGGGCATCCTGGCCCGGATAATGCTTGGTGACCTTGTCCAACAGGATGCTGGCCCCGGTAATACCGGAAGGTCCGGACTTCCCGGTGTTGTCGGTTGCGGTGGAAAGGGTCTCAGACACGGATACCTCGCGGGGTGGTTAGTCGGCCGAGGCCGATGAGCAGGACGTCGAGCACAAGGGCAAGAATGATGACGGCGATGACGCCGGTGGCAACTGATTCCAGCGCGTTGGCGCCGCCCAACCGGGAGAGCCCGGAGAAAATAAAGCCGCCGAGGCCGGGGCCGAGCGCGTAGGCGGTAATCGCGGCGATGCCCATCACCATCTGGGCAGACACCCGGATGCCGGCCAGGATCACCGGCCAGGCCAGTGGTAGTTCCACCTGCAGCAGGGTGCGGAACCGGCTCATGCCGATCCCCCGGGCCGATTCGACGATCGAGTTGTCAATCCCGGTCAACCCCACCACGGCATTCCGGAGGATCGGGAGCGCGGCGAAGAAGGACACAACAATGACGGCGGGAGTCACCCCGAAACCGAAGGGCGCGATCATCAGCCCGATGAAGGCGAATGACGGGATGGTGAGACCTACCGCTGAAACGCTGTTCGCAATCGACCTGAAGGTGCTGCTGCGGTAAACCAGCGCCGCGATGCCCACCGCGATCACGGTCCCGAGAATCAGGCACTGGACAACCAGGGAAAAGTGCTGCCAGCTGGCGAACAGGATTTGAGGCAGCCGGTCTCCAAAGAAATCCAACAAATCAATACCCTCTTCACATTGGTTACGTGTCAGCCTGCAGGCAAAATTCCGGAAAAGTCCGAGGCACGGTGAATTGGCCTCTTTTACACCCTACGCACAGCAACATTAAGGAACCGTCACGCAGCGGTCACGATTGGCCTTCAATATTAATGTGACCTGGCTCACTTTATCAGCACCGTGAGTTTCTTTCTGGCAGCTCCGTCTTAGGGACAGGTGCACTTGACGTGAGGGCACCCGTTTGACCGGAACATTGACTGATATCGATCAAGGAGCCACCTCATGACTACTCAGCCCCAGGACAAGACCCAGGCTTCCAAGCCGACCACCGCGACCGTCGTCGGGAAGAGCCCGAATGACGATGGCCGCGGCACCACTGCCATCGCCGACAACGTTGTTGCGAAAATCGCTGGCATCGCCGTTCACGATATTCCGGGCGTTTACGCCGTGGGTGGCGGGGCCGCCCGCGCTCTCGGTTCCATCCGTGACGCGATGGGCCAGAAGGACCACACCCAGGGTATTTCCGTCGAGGTCGGCCAGACCCAGGTTGCCGTCGACATCACCCTGGTCGTCGAGTATCCGCACCCGCTCAAGGAGGTCGCCGGCCAGGTTCGCGACGCCATCTACTCGGCCGTTGAGGACATCGTGGGCATGGAGGTCACCGAGGTAAACGTGACAGTCACCGATATCCACGTCCCCGGCGATGACATCGATGACGACGACGACGCCCAGACCGCACCAGCAGAATCGCGCGTCTCATGAGCCCGACTACCACCGGCATCGCCGTCGGCGCCACCCTCGCGTTGACTGCACTGATCTTCGGCTTCTGGGGTTTCGTCCTGGTGGCACTGTTCATGGCGATCGGCGCCTTCCTCGGCCGCACTGCGGAGGGGAAGCTTGACCTTGGCTCGGTGCTCGATGCCCTGCGGGGCAGGCGCTCCTCCTCATGACCGCGGCGACCCCGGCCAAGGCAAACCCTGCCCGGGCCACCCCGGCCGGGCTTAACGGGACCGGACGTAACGGGCACACCCGCGTCACGAAGGCCGCGCTGACCCACACCACCGAAGCCGTCGTCGCTGAGGTCTTTGGCGTCCCGCGCCGGGACGTGCGGGTCAGCCTGGCCGACGACGGCGGCGCCCTCGGGATGGCCGTGTCGGTTCCACTGCCCGCGCCCACCCTCCTCCAGGCTGCGCGGAACCCGCAGGCGGTAGAGCAGGGCGGAGGGACACTGTTCGAACGGGCCGAGAATGCCCGCTCGAGGATCCGGGCAGCAGCCTCTCGGGTGACCGGGTCGGAGGTGGGCCGGATCGACATCCGACTCACCGGCATCCACCCACCAGCGGAACGGAAACTGGCATGAGCGAACTGCTGCACACCCGGCGGCTCCTGCGCCGTGAGACCCATTCCTCCCGTGCTGGCGCATCGGTGACAGCCGCCGTCGTTGGCCTCCTGGGCTTGGCCTGGCTGGGAACCGAGGCTGTGTTGTCCCTGCTGGATCAGCCTCCGCTGGTCGCGAATCCTCCGTCGATGCTTCAGTGGGCGGCGGACCTGCCGGAGTCGACGCTCCCCTGGGGCCTGGCAGCAGCCGGCATCGGTTTGGCTCTCATCGGGTTGGTGCTTCTGCTGGTCGCCGTGACACCAGGGACCAAGGCGTTGCACGTGGTCGACCAGGACCGGACGGCTGTTGTCGTCGACTCGGAGGTGATCGCTGCCGCAGTGTCGCGGCGCACCCGGCAAGAGGCCGGACTGGATCCGGATCAGGTGTCCACCCGCGTCGACCGGCGACGCATCACGGTGGACGTCCGACCGACCAGCGGGTCGCCCCTCGATGAAACGACCATCCGGTCGGCCGTCGAGGATGAGCTGTCGGGATACGGGCTTCGTCCGGAGCCGACGGTTAGGATCAACATCAGGCACGAAGGAGCGTTGGGCATATGAGTTCCACACACCGCTGGTTGAACCGCACGCTGCTCGCTGTCCTTGGACTGATACTGGTGGCCGTCGGCGCGCTGACCGCCGCGGCGGGCCTCGTGCCGGACGTTGCCGAGGCCTGGACCTCGATCGGCGCCACGGCGATCAACGGGCTCCCTGCCCTGTTGGCGTCCGCACCCCTGACCGCCGACACCAGTTGGTGGACCATCGCCGCGCTGGCGCTGGTCGTGGTGTGCGCTGCCCTGCTCATCGGGTGGATCGCTTCCCAGGGCGGCGGGCGGACCAGCACCGTGGGACGGCAAGGATCCGCAATGGGCAACACCACCGTAGAAACCTCGCTGGTGGCCGACGCGCTGCGGACCGCCCTGGAAGAAAACGGCCAGATCCTCGCCGTTGCGGTGTCCTCCTGGCGGGTGCGTCGCCAAACCGGCCTGCGGGTCAGGGTTCAGCCACGCCGTGGCGCCTCCCCGGGCGCCGTGGTCGCAGCAGCCAACGAAGCCATCGCCGGATTGGACACGCTGCTCGGCGAACGGATCCCCGTTCTGGTCAGTGTGCAGACCGGCGCCAGGACCCGGTTCACCCGCACCCGGAGAGTCGATTGACGGTCCCTGACCGTCCACGTCTCAACCTCGACGATGCGGCGGATTCGTTCCTGGTGGAGCGGGCCTCCGACGGCGACGTGTCCTCTTTCGAATCGCTCGCCCGACGCTACGGGCCACTAATGCGCGGGTATGCGCGCCGCCTTACCGGGTCGACGACTGACGCCGACGACGCGGTGCAGGAAACCCTCCTCCAGGCCTGGAACCAGCTCGGCAAACTGCAGGACGGCTCGGCCGTGAAGCCGTGGCTGATGCGGATTTGCGGCCGCAAAAGCATCGATCTGATCCGGAAGCGCAAGAACACGGTCAACCTCGACGACGTCGAACCGTTTGACCGCGGGCCCGGTCCCGAGCGGGCAGTCGAGCAGGACACCCAGATGCGTTCCCTGGTGGAAGCCCTGAAAAGGCTTCCACTGGAGCAACGGCAATGTTGGGTGCTGAAGGAAATGGGCGGGCAATCCTACGAGGACATTGCCAAGACGATGGACACCACGACCGACAGCGTTCGCGGTCGGCTGTCGCGAGCACGCACCACCCTGATGAAGGAAATGGAGGACTGGCGATGAATAACGAGCTCCCTGACCCCGGTTGTGGCCATAGCCTCGACGAGCTTGAAGAATACCTGCGGACCGGACAGTCCGCGGCCGAGCAACACTACCTGCGGTGCCCCGAGTGCCAGGCCGGGCTGGCGGGGCTTCGCTCCCTGCAGCGCCTCAGCGGTCAGCTTGCGGCAGCTGACACCGAGCAGGCCGGATCGGCTGACGAGCCGTGGCTGCAATCGATCCTTGGCAATCTCCGGTTGGAAATGCGTTCCGGCCGGAGCATTCCACTGTCCAGCGAATATCCCGAGGACGCCTTCTTCGAAACCGAGGGGAGCCTGCTGGCTCTCATCCGGCGAATTGGTGACGACGTCGACGGCGCAACCATCGGCAAATGCCGGCTGCACGGCGACATCACCACCCCTGGCGCCGACGTCATGATCGAAGTGAACGTGACAGCCTTCTTCGGCTACCCACTACCGGCGATGATCGATTCCCTCCGATCGAGGATCGCGGCGATGATCAGCACCCATTCAGAACTCAACCTCACGTCGGTCGACGTGACGGTAACCGACGTCCACGAGCATTTCAGCCCAGCCCCGAAGGGAGCGGTGAATGAATAAGAACCAACTAGCCCTTCGCGTCCAGGAGATCATTACTGGGGTGGAAGGAGTCGCTGGCCTGTATCCGGCGCGGTCGGCCGTGCTCGCCGGTATCGCGAGCACCCTCGGCGCCAACGAAACGGTGGTCGCCGTCGACACAGCCGATTCCGGGCTGGTCATCAGGGCACGGATTGCAGCGCTGACGGGCGCCCCGGCACCCCGGCTGGTCCGCGACGTGGCCGCCGCGGTCCGGGCGGAGCTGGGCGGTCTTGCCGGTGACGCCCGGGCGGGCTCGGTGGGCTCGGCGGGCTCGGCGGAGTCAGTGGAGTCGGTGACCTCGGTGGGGCCGGTGAGTTCAGTAGAGATCACCGTGTGCGGCTTCACCGACGTCCGGTTTTCCTAGCGTCCGGTTTTCCTAGCGGCCGGTCCCCCGGCGCTGCAGTCCCCAGCCAGAAACGGCGACCGGAGCCAGAAACCCCGGGGTCAGCTCCCGAAGAGAGGCGCGACGGCGCCGACCAACTGGTTGATGCCGAGCACAATGAACAGCAAGGCGACGACGGCGAGAGCGATATTGGTGTGGAGCTTGTTCGCGTACTTCCTGGGGATCCGCTTCCCATTCAGCAGTCCGAGCAGGGTGACGGCGAGGAACGGCATGAACAGTGAACCGAGGACACCGTACGCCAGGATCAGCCCAATCGGCTGACCCAGCGCAAACAGGATCATCGGCGGGAAAGTCAGCCACAGGACGTAGAACCTGAAGTATTTGCCGCCCACCCGGGTGTCGGGGTGGCCCGACTCTTTGCCCCGGATATTGCCCCAGAAATCGGCGAACATCAGTGACACACCGTTCCAGACGCCGATGATCGACGAGAACGATGCCGCCCAGAACCCAACCAGGAAGCCGATTCCGACGACGTCGCCGTACTCCTCGCGGAGAACCGTGGACAGGTCGAGCAGCCCCTCATCGCCGGCGCTGAGGCTCACTCCGGCGGAGCGGACCACTTCGGCGCCAACAATCAGCATGGCGATGACGAAAATGCCGGTCATCACGTAAGCCATCGAGTTGTCGATGCGCATAACCTTCATCCACTTGGGCGTGTACCAACCCTTTTCACGCAACCAGTAGCCGTAGGCAGCGAGCGTGATGGTCCCGCCGACACCGCCGGCGAGCGCCAGTGTGTACAGCAACCCACCCTCGGGAATGATCGGCACCAGTCCGGTCACCATCTCGGGGAGGTTAGGTGCCGCGATAATGGCCAGGCCCACCACGGTGACGAACATGATGCCCACCAGGGCTGCCGTGATCTTTTCGAAGGTGGCATACCGACCAAACCAGACCATCACGAACCCGGCCAGGCCCATGACGATGGCCCAGACCCAGAGGGGGAAGACCGGGAACAGCGCGGCGAGGGGCAGCGCCGCACTCGACATGGCCGTAGCCCCGTAGACGAAGCCCCAAATCATGATGTAGGGCCCGAAGTACCAGGTGGTCCACTTACCGAGCGAACGCCAGCCTTCGAAGATGGTGTAACCGGTGGCCAGCGTGAACCGTCCTGCGCCCTCCACCAGAATGATCTTGAGGAACACGCCGAGAATGACCGCCCATAGGAGGCCGTAGCCGTAGCGGGATCCCGCTACCAGGGTGGCGACCATGTCGGCGGCGCCAACACCGGTGGCAGCAACCACCAGCCCTGGTCCAACAATTTTCCACTTGGCGGGTTTGCCGCCGTCGTCGTCGACGCGGTCCGAATGGTTCAGCTTCTCACCCGACCCGTCGCGGGTGGCGGCAGACGCATGACCTTGAGATACGGGTCCGTGGTTGGGCTTCTCAGGGGGCATTTCGCCGGACATCGAAGTTCCTTCTGGGTTGGAGGCTAGTAGCTCGCGCCGTCGGCGTTCGAGCCCTAGGTATCCTCTCACGGTTGAGGTGACAGGCAGTGAGCTTACCCACATAGACGGGGGACGGTATCCCTTTTATTTGGTGCATGCAGTGCAATCAATGCATGCACTTTTGGATGGGGAAATGCATGCATCGCATGCACTGCATGCACGATTTGAAAAGGAGACACCCATGCCGAACATCACGCTTCGCCAAATAGAGCCCGCGGTAGTAGACCAGATTAAGGTGATAGCAGCGCAAAACGGCCGGTCAATGCAACAGGAACTGCGGCTGCTGGTGAACCGATTCGCCAGCCTACCGGCCGAGTCCCGGCAGGCACTCACTCCCCTGGCCGCTTTACAGGTGCCGGAGTGGTACGCGAAGCTCTGGAACATCCGTCTGGACATTGGCTCGGTTCCCGATGCCGCACTGCCGCAGCGGAGGTCCCCCTTCCGGCGACTGGAACTCAAACAACCCGAGCTCAAACAACCCGAGCCGAAACAGTTCGAAAGCAGTCAATCCACGCTGAACCGAGCGGCCTCCATGCAACCCGCTCCACACGAGTGGAGGGCCGAATCGTGAGCATTCTCGACTCGGACGTTCTTCTCGCACTCATTCGCTCGACCGAGGATGACGGTGTTGTCGAGTTTGTGAAGCAGTTTCCGTCTCGACCTCAAACAACCGCACTCGCTATTGCGGAAGTGACAGCCGCTATTTATGCGGCCACAGATCCCCGGCTGCGGTCGATCCGGGATCGGGCCTTGCATGATCTGCTGCGGGGGCTGCTGCATCGGCGAGTGCTCCCTCTGGACGCCGACAGTGCCATAATCCTGGCGAAGCTTGCGACGACGAAGAATGCGGCCGGGTCCTACTATCCCCTGGGCGTGCTTATTCAGGCGGCGATTTCCCGCCAGTTCATGATGCCGCTCGTCACGGGGCGTGCCGGTGACTACCAAGGGCTCGATCTTGAGCTTCATCCGCTCATCCTCGATCCGGTTCCCGCCCCCGATCCTGTCCCTGTCCCTGTCCCTGTACTTGCCCCTGTCTCCGCTTCTGACCGTCGACCCCCAGGTGCCGGCGGCACCGGCTGAGTGCCGTTGGGTTCCAGCTAGTGTTGGACCATGGACTCTCCTATTGAAAATTACCTCAAGCGCATTCATCGGGAGATCGCCGAGCTGAAGGATGGTAAGCCCTACAGCACCATCCCCGCAATGGCCAATGTCGATCCGAACAACTTCGGCATCTGCCTCACCACGGTTGACGGCTATATCTATGAGGTGGGAGACACCCGGGACGAGTTCAGCATCCAGTCCATCTCCAAGCCCTTCACCTACGGGCTGGCACTCGCCGACCTGGGGATGGAAGCTGTTGATGAGAAGGTCGACGTCGAACCCTCCGGCGATTCGTTCAACGAAATTTCCCTCGCCGAGGGCACCGGGCGGCCCTCCAACGCCATGATCAACGCTGGCGCCCTGACTGCTACCTCCCTGATCAAAGGGTCGGGCGGCAACGGACGGTTCAAGCGCATCCTCAACACCTATTCGGCGTTCGCCGGGCGACAGCTGAGCGTCAACACCGAAATCTACGAGTCCGAACTCAAGCACGGGCACCGCAACCGCGCGCTGGCCCACCTGCTGCGCTCGTTCAACATCATTGAGGACGATCCCACCCCGGTGATCGAGGACTACTTCCGCCAGTGCTCGGTCCTGGTGAACTGTCTCGACCTCTCGGTGATGGCCGCCACCCTGGCCAACAGTGGCCGCAACCCGCTCACCGGCCGTCAGGTGATGGAGATCGGCCCGATCGAACGGGTTCTGTCGGTGATGACCACCTGCGGCATGTACGACGACGCCGGGTCGTGGATCAGCACCGTCGGGATGCCCGCTAAGAGCGGAGTCGCCGGCGGCACCATCGCCGTCCTGCCCGGCCAGGTGGGACTCGCCGTCTACTCCCCTCCCCTGGACGAACACGGCAGCAGTGTCCGCGGCATGGCCACGAGCCAGCGCCTGTCCCGGGATATGGAACTGCACTTCGTCAGGGCCGCCCGCACCGGCAAGTCCGCGATCCGGTCCACCTACGACATTTCGGCATCACCGTCGGGCATCCGCCGCAACGACGAGGCGATGGACATCCTCCGGGACAACGGTCACCGCGCCCGCGTGATCGAACTCAACGGCGACCTGCTCTTCGCTGGCACCGAGTCGATGATCCGTGAGCTGAGCTCCCTCGACCAGACCATAGAGTTCATCATCCTCGACCTCCGCCGGGTCGACGAAGTCGCCGACGTCTCCCTGCGGCTGCTGGCCGAAGCCCGGGAGAACCTGGTCAGCGAAGGCAGGGAACTGGTGCTGATTGACAGCGACGGGGCCCTCGCCGACACCTTCGAGGACGTGGACCGTGAGGTTCCCACTTTCGACACACGGACCGCCGCGGTCGAGTGGTGCGAGGACCAACTCATTGCCGCCTACGGCGATAACCTCTTCCTCCCAACGCTGGTCAAGGTCACCGACTGCCCGGCTTTGAGCCCGCTGACCAGCGAGGACGCCTCGGCTCTCGCCGGTCGCATGGAAGAGCGCGAGTACGACGACGGGCACGTGATCCGCCGGGTCGGCCAGCGGTTCGGCGGCGTGTTCTTCATCCTGTCCGGAAAAATCACCACCTCGGTCCCCGGTCCCACCGGCGGTCGGGTGCGCCTGACCACCCTGAGCGCTGGCATGACGTTCGGTGAACTCGCACTCGGCAGCGACGACCGCCAGGAGACCACGGTGAAGGCTGAGGGCGGGGTCAAGGTCATGGTGCTCACCGCCGACGTAATTAGCCAGCTCGAATCCGAGGACCCGCGGCTCGCCGTCGAGCTCTGGAAGGCCCTGACCCGCGATGCGTACACCCGCGTGGACCTATACCTGCGGGAGACGGCCGTCCGCGTCCGCGACTAGGAAGCTAACTACCTTCAGTGCTGTCTTTATCGGCCGCGGGCTGGCGCAGCGCACGGTTCGCCCAACCGTCCGTGGAGCCGATTACCTGCCAGACTAAAGGCATGATCCTCGTTGCCCGACACACCAATGTCAGCTCATCCTCTTGCCGGCGAACCGGGGTGCAGCGGTGAGCGCCCGGTTCGAGGAACTCGACTGGCGCAAGACCCGGCTGGGTGAGATCAGCCTCCGACGGCGTTGGGACCCCACCTTCGAAAAGGAGGTCTACGAGGTCAAGCTCGACGACGACTTCCTCATGTCGAGCCTCTTCACCGTCGCCGAGATTGAGCTCACCGAGCTGGCTCTTGCCGAGCTGCCGGAGGACGGGCTCGACGTCGTCGTCGGTGGCCTGGGTCTCGGCTACACAGCTCAGGCGGTACTCGACAGCCCGCGTGCACGGTCGCTCCTGATCGTCGAGGCGCTCGGCGAGGTTATCGAGTGGCACCAGACCGGGCTGATTCCGGCCGGGAAGACGCTGACCGCGGACCCGCGGTGCCGTTACGTCCACGGCGACTTTTTCGCGCTGGCGGCATCGGCGGAAGGATTCGATCCCGAGGCCCCGGCGAGGCTGTTCCACGCGGTGATCCTCGACGTCGACCATTCCCCCCGGCACGTCCTCCACCCCAGCCACTCACCGTTTTACGATCCGGCCGGCACGCGGCGGCTGGCCGGGCACCTGCACCCGGGTGGGATTTTCGCGCTCTGGTCCAATGACCCGCCCGACGACGAGTACCTGGCCGTCCTCGGCGAGGTGTTCACCGAGGTACGCGCCGACGTCGTCAGCTTTGATAACCCGCTGCAGGGCAGGGACTCGACCAACACCGTGTATCTGGGCCGCAAACCCCGATAACGTCGCGCACCCCGGTTCCGACTACAGCCTGGCGATCCGTTCAATGTCTTCGCGGAATTCCTGCGCCACGGACGCCGACACGGTGGTCCGCGTTTCGGCGATCGCCGACAGGTAGTCCTCGCTGGACGGACCCGGGGCTGGCGTGCCACCGTCGACCGCGCCGAACACCGCCTGCTCCAGGGCCCGCTGGGACGCCTTGCGGGCAGCGAATTCAATGTCGGCCGGCGAGAATCCGTCGGACGACTTGACCAACTGGACGATGTCGACCTCTGCTGCCACCTCGGACGGGATGTAGCGCTGCCAGATGGCGTGGCGGGCGTCGTCGTCGGGCAGCCCGATGGGGATGACGTAGTCGAAGCGCCCGTGCCGGAGGAACGCCGTGTCGAGCGCCCGGATGAAGTTCGTGGCGCACACCAGCAGCCGGCCGGGCCGTTCCCTGAAGGCGGGAATGATCTTGAGCAGTTCGTTGGTCACACCCTGCAACGGCGACGGCGGCTCCCCCTGGCGCTGGGCGGCGATCTCCTCGACCTCGTCAATGAAGACCACCGCGTGTTCGAGTTCGGCGATCTCGAGGAAGGTCTCCCGCAGTGCACCCGCGAGGCCCTTGGAGTCAGCGGCGAGCCGCGAGGGGAACACCTCGACGAAGGGCCACTCCAACCGTGACGCAATCGCCTTGGCGAAGGTGGTCTTGCCGGTTCCGGGCGGGCCAAACAGCATCACCGCACGCGGCGGCACCACCCCGTACTGCTCGGCCAGGTCGGGGTTGGCCAGCGGCAGGACCAACCGGCGTTCGAGCAGTTCCTTCTCGCGTTGCATGCCGCCCACGTTGTTCCACAGGTTCCGCGGCATCAACCGTCCGCCGAGTTCGCTGAGCAGGCCCATTTCCTGGCGTTGCACGGGAATGTCACGTTCGAAGTACCTCAGGTGCTTCCGGTCCTGGAATCCCGAGTTGAGGAGGGCAGCCACCCGGTGTTCGGCGTCGGGCACCAGGGTGGAGAGCTTGGTCAGGCCGTGCGGTGCCATCCTGCCCTCGATGGCGGCGAGCAGCGCACTGCCGATCCCGTGGTTCCGCCAACCCTCGTCGATGGCGAAAAAGACAATCCAGCCCTGGTCGTGCGCGGCGCGGGCCACCGCGGTGCCGACCACCGTTTCACCGTGAACGGCGACGACGGCGTGATCCTTCTGGCAGGAGGCGAGGACCTCAGCGAGCGCGTACACCGGTTCGACGCCGGCGCTGCGGGATTCCTCCCACAGGTGGAGGATCGCGTCCATGTCAGCAGAGTGAAAGTCCCTGATTCTCCAGCCGGTCATACGGGTGACTCCTTTGTCGTGTGCTGATCGTGTCGGATGCGAAACGTGCAGTGCGCTGATCATGACACACCGCTGGACGGCACCGGAGATTGTGACTGTCTGAGGCGGCTGCCATGATGCTGTGATGCGCCTCGACCGTTTCCCCCTCCGGCGGGTCACTGCCCATCCGGCGTCCGAACTGGAGCAGGGGAGCTGGCCGGCCAACCTGCCGCCCGTGGCGCAACTATTGGACGACGGGATGACGCTCGGCTCCGCCACAGTCCTGGTCGGCGAGAATGGCTCGGGCAAATCGACGCTGGTCGAGGCGATTGCGTTGGCCTTCGGGCTGTCGCCCGAGGGCGGGTCGACCGGTGCGCGTCACTCAACCCGGCCGTCCGAGTCGGAACTGTCGGATCACCTCCAGCTGGTCCGGAACCCGGGCGCCAGCAAGCGAGGCTATTTCCTGCGGGCCGAGACCATGCACGGGTTCTTCACCTATCTGGAGCAGAATCCCGGCCGGTCGGGCAACGACACCCGGTTCCATTCGATGTCACACGGGGAGTCGTTCCTCGAACTCGCGGTGGACCGGTTTCGTGGACCAGGCCTGTGGGTGCTGGATGAGCCGGAATCGGCGTTGTCCTTCGGCGGTTGTCTGGCTTTGCTCGGGATCCTGAAAGAACTCCTCGCCGACGGGAAATCCCAGGTGCTCCTCTCCACCCACTCCCCTCTCCTCGCTGCCCTTCCCGGCGCCACAATCCTCGAGCTCGGGCCCTGGGGGTTCCGCGAGATGCACTGGGACGAACTGGATCTGACAGTCAACTGGCGTAGCTTCATGAACGCGCCCGACCGGTATCTTCGCCAGCTCTGAAACCGACGGCGGTCCGATAGGCTCTTGAATATGCGTCTACACCACCCCAAGCGCCTCGTCGGCTTCGCCAGCACCGTCGTCGGAAGAGCTGCGATGGTGCTCGGGGCTTTGCAGGCGGTCGTCGCCGCAACACTGGTGGTTATTGACGCGGTCGAGAAGAAGATCAGAACCAAACGTGAGGGATTCCCCAAGCCGGGGACCTTCGACGGTCACGTCGCCGGGTCGGCGACCACCGTCTTCACCTACGGCGAAGATCTTTACGAAGCGATGCTCGAGGCAATCCGATCTGCCGAGCACCAAATCCTGATGGAGACCTACATCTGGAAGGGCGACGCCGTCGGCCACACCTTCCGTGACGCCCTGAACGAGGCGGCAGCGCGGGGCGTGAAGGTGCATGTCATTTACGACGGCTTCGCGAACCTGGTGGTGCGGCCATCCTTTTACTCGTTCCACCCCGATGTGCAAGTCTTCCGGTTCCCGGTCCTGCGGCCGTCAATCCTTTTCACCAACATTCGCGGCACCGGGTTTGACCACCGCAAGCTCCTGGTCGTTGATGAGCGGATCGGATTTGTCGGCGGCTACAACATCGGCAGCCTGTACGCCACGAAGTGGCGGGACACCCACCTGCGGATTGTCGGGCCGTCAGTCTGGGATCTGCGCGAAGCCTTTGTCAGCGTCTGGAACATGGCCACCACACGGTCCCGACAACCCCTGGACGACACCAGTGCCGGCTTCTGGGAGCCCCGCCTCCGGGCAGTCAACAACATCCCCGCCAACCTGGTGTTCCCGATTCGCGGCGTCTACCTGGATGCAATAAATCGAGCCAAGGACCACATTTACATCACCACCGCCTACTTCATTCCCGATCAGCAGATTCTGAACGCCCTGCTGCGGGCCAGTAAACGCGGTGTTGACGTCCGCGTGATCCTGCCAGAGGAATCAAACCATGTGCTTTCTGACTGGTTGTCCCGCGGCTTCTATTCATCACTGCTGGAGAACGGCATCCAGATCCTGCTCTATCAGAACGCCATGATCCATGCGAAGACGGCGACCGTGGACGGGCAATGGTCGACAGTCGGCACCGCCAACATTGACCGGTTGAGCCTGACCGGCAACTATGAGATCAACCTGGAGATCTTCGACGAGGGGCTGGCACACAACATGGAGCAGATCTTCGCGATCGACAGTGGCAACAGCCGGATTCTCACGATTAAGGAATGGGAGCGACGGCACCTTGTGGCCCGAGTCAGCGAGGCGATCCTCGCTCCCCTCCGCCCGCTCCTCTAGCGACGGTCAGCGGGAAAAACCGTGGGGGCCAGTCTCAGGGGGTGGCGAAGCGGTCCAGATATCCCACCCGGGACTGGTGGACGTGCCCGGCCATCAGCCGTTCGGCGTCGACCGGGTTCCCGGCGTCGATCGCTGCCATGATCAGCCGGTGCTCGCCCCACGACTGCTTCCCCCGATGATCGACGTCCGTGGCGTAAAGCCATTCGATCTTGCCGGAAATCTGGCGCAGCAGGGCCGTCAATGAGGCGCTGCCGCTGAGATCGGCGATCCCCAGATGGAAGCGGATGTTCAGCTCGGGCAGCACCTTGAGGTTGCCCTCCGCCACGGCCTGGTCGCCGTCGTCGAGCAGGTCGGCGAGCAACCTGCGGGTCTTCCACCACTCGACGCTGGGCTCGCCCGCACTGAACTGGGCCAACGCCCGCCGCGCCGCACGCCGCGCGGTGGCAGCCTCGAGCGCTTCACGGACGGCGAAGAGATCGTCGGCGTCGTCCACCGGGATTTCCGACACCGTCGATCCGGCGTACGGCCTGGAATCAACGAAACCCTCAGCCTCCAGCGCACGCAGCGCCTCCCGGACAGGGATGCGGGAGACCCCGTACTTGGCGGCGAGCGCCGCCTCGGTCACGCGGGTGCCAGGGCGCAGGGACCCGAAGATGATGTCATGCCGGATTTCGTCCTGCACCCGCTGTTTCGGGGCAGGATCGACCGACTCTGGCTCAGGCGGCAAGAGCGGCACCGCGGATCGCTGCCGGCAGTTCCCGTGCGCCCCGCAGCTTAGCGTCCTGCCGCATAGCCTTGTGCTCCTCTGGGGTTGGCGGCGGCCTTCAGTACACCGGTTGCGGGGTCGCTCACAACCGAGGAGATGCGGCCGAGCGCCCAGTCGCCGGCCCTGGTCACCACGTGGCCGCGGCCTTCCAGATCGGAGATGATGTCGTCACCGAGGCGATCCTCCACCACGGCTCCCCCGGGTTCCCAGGTTCGGGGGAAGAAGGATCCGGGGATGGACGTGGTGTGCAGCGAGGGAGCGTCGATGGCCTGTTGTGGTGAGTAGCCGCCGACGATGGTGCGCAGAATGTAGAGCAGCTGCCACTGGTCCTGCTGGTCGCCGCCGGGTGATCCGAGCGCCACCACCGGGACGCTGTCCTTGAGGATCAGGGTCGGAGTCAAGGTGGTGCGGGGGCGTTTGCCGGGGCGCAGGGTCGACGGCGCACCGTCCTCCAGCCAGGTCATCTGTAACCGTGAGCCCAGGCAGAAGCCGAGTTCGGGGATGGTCGGCGAGGACTGCAGCCAGCCACCGGACGGCGTGGCGGAGACCATGTTGCCCCACTGGTCGACGACGTCGATGTGGCAGGTGTCGCCGCGGGTCTCACCGCTGCGGGAGACGGTCGGCTCGCCGACGCCCGCCATTGCGCCCACCCCGGCCAAAGCCGGTGCCGTGTATTCGGTGCGCAGCGGCGGGATGAAGGGTTCGCGCCCCGGGACGGTGCCGGGCCTGAACTCCGTCGACGCCCGGTCGGTGATCAGCGCCCGGCGCTGGGCTGAGTATTCCTCGGACAGCAGGTAATCCAGCGGAACGTCGGCGTCACCGTAGTAGGCCTCCCGATCATCGATCGCGAGCTTCTGCGCCTCGAGGATGGTGTGGGCGCCGAGCGCAGTGGACGGGTCCAGGTGCTCGTCGTCGTACCCGGCGAGGATGGCGAGGGTCTGCAGCAGGGCGGGTCCCTGCCCCCAGGCCCCGGTTTTCGCGATCGTGTGGCCGCGGAACTCGAAGGTGGTAGCGGGCTCGTAGGTGGCCTGGCAACCGGCGAAGTCCTCGAGGCTCATCACCCCGGCATGGTCGGTGCCGGACGAGTGGCGGTGCGGCTGCGCGGTGAAGGCGACGGCGGCCTGCGCCACGAAACCCTCGCTCCATTCGCGGCGGGCAGCATCAATGCGCTCCTCGCGGGTGGCGTCGGGCGCACCGGCAGCCACCAACCGGTCCAGCACTGCCGCGTAGGCCTCGTTCTTGATCATTTCTCCGGCCGCGGGGGCCGTGCCCTCAGGCATCCAGAGCGCTGCCGACGTGGGCCAGTGCTCGTTGAAGAGGTCAGCGACCGCTGAAATCGTCGCCCCCACCCGACCGACAATAGGGTGCCCGTTCCGGGCGTAGCCGATGGCGAAGTGCAGGACGTCGCCGAGCTCCCAGGTGCCGTGGTCACGGAGCAGCAGGAACCAGGCGTCGACGGCGGCGGGTACGGCTGCGGCGAGCGCACCGGAGCCTGGCACCAGTTCCAGACCCTCGGAGAGGTAGTGCTCGCGGGTGGCGGCGGCTGGGGCCGGGCCCTGCCCCATCAGGACGATGGGCTCGGACGGGTTTGCCGCCGTCGCAAACACGCCGGTCATATCCCCACCCGGGCCATTGAGGTGCGGCTCTACGACGTGGAGCACAAATGCGCTGGCGACGGCGGCGTCGAACGCGTTGCCCCCACGCTCGAGCACTGCCTGCGCCGAGGCGGTGGCCAGCCAGTGGGTGGAAGCGGTCATCCCGAAGGTGCCCTCAAGAGTGGGCCGGGTGGTGAAGGAAGCGGGCTGGGTATAGGTCATCGAGGTCCTTTTCGGTTCGTTGAGCGGGTCCGTGGACTGGGTTGGGGTCTTGATGGGTCCGGGTGCGTCACGCAGCCCGCTTCCACAAGCGACCGATTGCATACAACAATAGGCAGAAAGGTACATTTTGTATACAGGCCGACGGTGATGCGACGGTCCATCGACCCCTGGAGGATCCAATGAAGCGGCACCCCGTCTCCACCGACCGACTCCACCTATGGCTCATGCTGACGCTCACCTTTTCCACCGGGGTGGTGGACGCGGTGGGTTTCCTCGGTCTCGATCAGGTCTTCACCGGCAACATGACCGGCAACGTCGTTCTGCTGGGCATGGCCATCGCAGGCGGCAGCGATCTCCCGGTCCTTCGCCCGGCCCTGGCCCTGCTCTTCTTCATGGTTGGCGCCGTCATTGGCGGGCGCGTGTTGCGCACGGCATCCGAGGGTTGGAGCGGACGAACATCGGCAACCTTCCTGCTGGTGGCAGGGCTGACCGGGGGCCTGGCCCTGTTCACCGCCCTGGTCGACGTCACCGCCGACCACCTACTGGGCAGTATCACCACCAGCACCCTCGCCCTCGCGATGGGTATTCAGGCCGCGACGGCGAAACGCCTCAAGGTCGCCGAAATCACCACGGTGGTGGTGACCTCCACCATTACCGGGTTGGCCTCGGATTCGCGCCTCGCCGGTGGAAAGAGCCCGTTTTGGGTGCGCCGCGCACTCGCGATCTCACTGATTCTGCTCGGCGCCCTCGTGGGGGCGGCAGCGCTTCAACTAGACCTCTGGGTCGGCATCGCCCTCTCGGCGGTCCTGTCCGCTGTGGTGACCCTGATCGGCCAGCTCCGTTACCGCAAGGACAGGCGAGCCGCGGCGAACGAGCGGGAGCTGGAGCCTGCAGCCGCCGGGTAGCAAATTCTGGATCCTGCCAGTTCCGACTCTCCCACCGGATCCTGCCAGTTCCGACTCTCCCACCGGTCTGCCCTGGTCACTGGGATAATCTAGATAATCCCACTGACCGACCTCGACCGGTGGGATTTCTGCAGGTCCGGCGCCGTTGTAGGCTCGACTTTTAGGGTAGTTCGACCGGTTCGAGAAGGGTTCTGACGTGAGCGAAGGTAAATCTCCTCGGGGGACTGTACTGATTGCTGGATGCGGCGATCTGGGGACCGAGGCCGGGCTGAGATTCGCCGCGGCGGGGTACCGGGTGATCGGATGGCGGAGGTCAGCCGACAAGCTCCCGGCGGAAATTGCGGGCATCCCGGTGGATCTGACCGGCGAGTTGCCGCCGCTTCCCGCCGACACCCGCATTGTGGTGCTGGCGACCGCCGCGGACGGCCGTACCGAGGACGCTTACCGCGCGGCTTATCTCACTGCTACCGGCAACGTGCTGGACGCGCTGGACCGTGCTGGCATCGACGCGCAAGTGCTGCTGGTCTCGTCCACCGCCGTATACGGCGGCGACGAGGGCGAGTGGGTGGACGAATCGACTCCCGTGGCGCCCGGCACTGCAACGGCGAAAATCCTGGCCAGCACGGAGGAGCTGCTGCGTGACCGGCGACCGGCGGCCATCATCTTGCGGCTGTCAGGGATCTACGGTCCGGGCCGGACCCGGCTGATCGACCAACTGTCCTCCGGCACCGCGGTCCTGCCGCAGGAGGTCCAGTGGACCAACCGGATCCACCGCGATGATGCGGCGGCGGCCATCGTGCACCTGACCACCCAGGTCGGCGAGCCGGGTCCGGTCTATATCGGCGTCGACAATGAGCCGGTCGACCAGGGCGAGGTCCTTGAGTTTCTTGCCGCCCAACTGGGCGTGCCCACACCCCAGGTGGGGCCGGCGTCGACGTCGCGGACCGGAAGCAAGCGCCTGAGCAATGCGGCATTGACCGCCACGGGGTTCACTTTCACCTACCCCACGTTCCGGGAGGGGTACCTGGCCGTCCTCAATGGGGACGGAGTCAGGCACCCCTAGCCGTCCGCCTAGTGGACTGCCGGCACGCCGGCGCCGTCGATGGGGGCGTCGGCAGCATCAACGGGTGCCTCTTCGGGCTTCCGGATGAAGAACGCGGCAATCACGGCCAACATGAACACGATCGCGCCGCCTAAGAAGGCAGCCTGAATGCCGCCCGCCTCGGCAGCAACCTCGGAGGCACCGCCGTCGAGCAGGGCAGATGCCTGGATGGTCATCACCGAGATGAACAGCGCGGTGCCCGCTGCACCGGCGAGCTGCTGGACGGTGCCGACAATCGCGCTGCCATGGGAATAGAGCTGCGGCCGGACCGATCCCAGGGCCGAGGTCAACAGCGGCGTGAACATCAGGGCGAGGCCGATGCTCAGGAAAACGTGAGCCACCATCACCATCAAGAAGGGAGTGGTTTCGCTGAGCATCGTCAACCCCCAGAACACCAGGCTGACGAGGATCGCGCCGGGCACCACCAGGATGCGGGGTCCGCGCTTGTCGAAGATGCGCCCCACCACCGGGCCGAGCAGACCCATGGTCAGCCCGCCCGGGAACAGCAGCAGGCCCGCCACCACCGGTGACAGTCCCAGCACGTTCTGGACGTACAGGGGCAGCAGGATGATGGTGCCGAACAATGCCATCATGCTGACGGAGATCACCAGGATGGAGATGGTGAAGGTGCGGGACGTGAACGTTCGCAGGTCCAGCAGGGCGCGGTCGGCGCGCTGCAAGCTGCGCTGGCGGAGGATGAAGAAGACCAGCGCTACGCCGCCGACGACGAGGGGCAGCCAGGGGGGAACCGGTCCGCCGCCCTCGGCTGCTTCACCGAACTGGCTGAGGCCGTAAATGATGCCGCCGAACGCCAGGGCGGAAAGCATTACCGAGAGGACGTCGATGGGCAGGCGCCGCGGTGTGGTGACGTTTTGAATGCGGGTGGCGCCGAGAATCAGCGAGCCGACGGCGATGGGCAGGACCAGCCAGAAGAGCCAGCGCCAGTCCAGCACGCTCAGGATCAGGCCGGAGACGGTGGGGCCGATGGCCGGGGCCACGGAGATCACGATCGCGATGTTGCCCATGGTGCGCCCGCGTGAGGCAGGCGGGACCAGGGTCATCACGGTGGTCATCAGCAGCGGCATCATGATGGCGGTTCCGCTCGCCTGGATGATCCGACCGACCAGCAGGACCTCGAAGCCCGGCGCCAGCGCGGACACCAGGGTGCCGAGGCTGAAGAGGGACATGGCGGCCATGAAGACTGGGCGGGTGTGGAACCGCTGCAGCAGGAACCCGGTGACCGGGATGACCACTGCCATGGTGAGCATGAACGCGGTAGTCAGCCACTGGCCGGCGCTGACGGTGATGCCGAGGTCCACGGTCAGCGACTGCAGTGCCACGCTCATGATGGTCTCGTTGAGGATCACCACGAAGGCGGATACGAGGAGCAGCGAGATGACGAGCTTGTTGCGTTTGGCCTCCGCAGCGTCTTCCCGGCTCCCGGCCGGCTGGCGCTCGGTCGGCTGGCTCGCAGCTGGCTGGTTCTCAACCGGCTGGTTCTCGACCGGCTGGCTCGCAGCGGAGGGCGGGGCACTATGAGACACAGAAATTCCTTTGACGTGGTGTGGGAGGAGCAGATCCTAATAGCCGCAACGCACGAAAGAAGAGAATCTATTCCGCAGGAGAAAAGGTCGGGGTGCCGCGGTCAGCTGTCAGCACCAGAGGTTGGCACGTACCCGAGCGCCTTATCCACCCGGTGCGGCAACGGCTTTCCCGCATACCAGGTCAGGAAATTGTCTTCGAACTGGCGGGCCAGATCCTGCAGCCAGGAATCGGCGTCGCTGGCCATGTGAGGGGAGATGAGCACCTGGTCCATCCCCCAGAGCGGGCTGGCCGGAGGGAGGGGCTCGACTGCGAAGGTGTCCAGGACCGCTCCGGCGATGCCGCCGTCGTCGAGCGCCCGCACCAGCGCCGCCTCGTCGACGAGGCGGCCGCGCCCCACATTGATCAGAACCGCGGTTGGTGCCATCGCGGCGAGCACTTCGGCGCTGACCATCCCCTCTGTCTGGGCGGTCAGCGGGGCCACGAGGACGAGATAGTCGTAGGCGCCGACCACCGCCGTGAGGTGTGAGCTGCTGTGGACGGTGCCGAAGTCGGGGTCGCCGGTCCGTGCCACTCTGCCGGCGCCGTCGACGTCGGCGCCCGCCGCGCTCAGGAGTCGCGCAGTGCACCGGCCAATGCTTCCCGTTCCCACGATCAGGACCCGCGCGCCGGCGATGTTGCGGGTGGTTCGCCGGCCCCAGACCCGGTTGTGCTGTAGGTCGCGGGTCTGGCCGAAGTCCTTGGCGGAAAACAGCATGGCGCCGAGCACGTACTCGGCCATCGGAAGGTCAAACACGCCGTGCGCATTCGTTACTGTGACAGCGGATTCGATCAGGCCGGGGAAAAGGAGCTTGTCGACGCCGGCCGCTGCGACGTGCAGCCACGTCAAGGAATCGGCGTGTTCCCAGGCCGGCTCGACCGCGCCGGAGAAGAAGTCCCAGAGGTAAAGCACATCGGCTCCGCGGAGCGCCATCGGCAGGCCGGCTGCATCGGTTTCTCGAAGCTCCGCCAGCGCCGCAACCCGCTCCAGTCCGACCACCGGGCGGTCCCCCACGAGCACTGTCACAACGGGCTTGCGGCCGGACCGGTCGAAGAAGTTCATGCTCAGAATCCTCCCACGGCCGGCCTTCATGAGACTGCCCCGCTTTACTTGCTTGAATCCATGAGGTTGCATGTGTAGTCAGCGTTCGGGTGCCCGGACGCTCCCATCGGGAGGATACACCGTGACAACGCCGTCAACCGAACAGCCATCAAGCGAACAAGAGGTCGATACCTCGACTGCACCCGGCATGCTGGAGCCTGCCGAGGACCGACGGGTGCTGATGCGGAAACGGATCGGGCTGGTGGCCGGCGTCGTCGTCGCCATCATCATGTATCTGACCCTGCCAGCCGACCTTGAGCAGCCCGCCAGGGTGACCGCCGCCATCGCCGCCCTGATGGCGCTGTGGTGGATGACCGAGGCCATCCCGTTGGCCGCGACAGCGCTGCTGCCCCTGGTCCTCTTCCCGATTCTGAACGTGTCCACCATTGATGAGGTGGCACCGCCCTACGCCAACCCCATCATCTTCCTGTTTATGGGCGGGTTCCTTTTGGCCCTCGCGCTCCAGCGGTGGAACCTGCACCGGCGGATTGCGCTCGCGACCGTCCTCCTGGTCGGTACCAAGCCGAGCCAGCTCATCGGCGGTTTCATGATCGCCACCGGATTCCTGAGTATGTGGGTCTCCAACACCGCCACAGCCGTGATGATGCTGCCCATCGGCATCTCGGTTCTCACCCTGGTGGCAACCGTCAGTGACGGCAAGCCACCGAAGCGGTTCGGTATCGCGTTGATGCTGGGCATCGCCTACTCGGCGTCGATCGGTTCGCTCGGCACCATTATCGGCACCCCACCCAATGCACTCATGGTCGGCTACCTGGCCGAGACCCACGACATTCAGGTGGGCTTCGGCCAGTGGATGCTGGTCGGCGTGCCAATGTCCGTGGTGTTCATGTTCATTGCCTGGTTCCTCCTCACCCAGGTCATCTACAAGCCTGAGATCAAGGAGATCCCGGGCGGGCGCCAGCTGATCCGGGATGAGTACAAGAAGCTCGGCGCGATGAACACCGGTGAGAAGCAGGTCGGCGTGATCTTCGTGCTGGCAGCGGCTGCCTGGATCAGTGTCCCCCTGCTGTGGCCGGGATCGAACATTGCAGACGCCGTTATCGCCATGGTGGTCGCTGTCCTGCTGTTCGTGATCCCAGCGAATATCAAGAAGGGCGTGCCCCTGCTGGACTGGGCCAGTGCAAGGGCGCTGCCCTGGGACATCCTGCTGTTGTTCGGCGGAGGCCTCGCACTCTCGGCGCAGTTCACCGCCACCGGTCTGAGCGCCTGGGTTGGCACGCAGGTGGCCGGACTCGATGTGCTGCCGCTGGTCCTGATCATCGCCATCGTGGCTGGCATCGTGCTGCTGCTGACCGAGCTCACCAGTAACACGGCCACCGCCGCTGCGTTCCTGCCGCTGATCGGTGGGGTCGCCGTCGGGCTCGGCGTGGATCCGATGCTACTGGTGATCCCCGTGGCGATCGCTGCGACCTGCGCGTTCATGCTGCCGGTTGCGACGCCGCCCAACGCCATCGCGTATTCCTCCGGCCATGTCGAGATTGCCCACATGCTCAAGGCCGGCATCTGGTTGAACCTCATTGCGCTGGTGTTGACCACCATCACCACGATGACGCTGGCGGCCTGGGTCTTCGGGCTCGTGTACTAGGTCTTTTCCAGGCCGTTAAAGGAAGCTCAGGATCTCGTCCAATACGTCCGCCGGTGCTTCCTCGGGCAGGTAGTGGCCGGCGTCGAGCGCCCGGCCGGTCGCGTTGGGGGCCAGTTCGCGCCACAATGCCAGCGGATCGAACTGCTTGCCGACCACCCCGTGCTTCCCCCACAGCACCCGAAGCGGGGTGCTGATGTGCAGATTGCTGGCCCGGTCGTGGCGGTCATGCTCGAGGTCAATGGTCGACGACGCCCGATAGTCTTCGCACATCGCGTGAACTGCGCCGGGCCGGGAGAGGGCAGCAACGTACTGGTCGAGAACATCCCGCGGAAAGGGGGCGAGGCCCGCATACCTGCTTCCCATCAGATTCTCGATGTAGGCGCGCGGGTTGGCCTCTATGAGCGACTCCGGCAACGGCTGCGGCTGGATGAGGAAAAACCAGTGGAAATAAGCCTCGGCAAAGGCTCTATCGGTTGCTTCATACATGTCGAGGGTGGGGGCGATGTCCAGGAGCATTGCTGCGGTCACCAGGTCCGGGTGGTCGGTGAGCAGCCGGTGGGCCACCCGTGCACCGCGGTCATGGGCGCAGACCGCAAACTGCCGGAATCCGCGCTCAGCGCCGAAATGCTGCATCAGGAGCGCTTGGTCTCGGGCCATCGTGCGCTTGCTGTAGGTCTGGTGCTCCGGGTCGCTGGCCGGAATTCCCGAGGAACCGTAGCCGCGCAGGTCAGGCATCACCACGGTGTAGCGCTCGGTCAGCCGGTCGGCAATCTTGTGCCACATCACGTGAGATTCGGGATGCCCGTGCAGCAGCAGCAGCGCCGGCTTGGGTTCATCCGTGGGGCGGGAGATCCTGCCCGCAATGTCGACGCCGTCAACCGTCGTCGCGAATTCCGTAAAAGCCTCAAACATGCAGCTACTCTAACTTCTCGGCGGAGGGGTCGGGGTTAAAGGCAACTGACCGCCGGGGTCTCCCCCAGCGGTCAGTTGCCTTTAACCTATTTACTTTGCGGGAACCGGGAAGCGGTCCCAGACCCGGTGCTTGGACAGCAGCTCGGTCAGCGTGGTGAGCACTGGCGTCGCGTCGCCGACGACGACGCCTGGCGCCTCGGGGTTGATGGCGCTTGCCTGCAACACCGAGGCAACGTCGCCGACGCCGCCGATGGCCTTCGAATGCCTGAACGCCTCGGAGAGAAGCAGTGCGACACGGGGGTCGATAGTCACGCCCGGTGACCCGGCCTTGGCGTCCCGGCTATTGGCAGCGTCGTCGCCCGGGGTTGCCGCGCCGGCCACGATCAGCGCGTCGAACTCGGTGGATCGGGCGGTGAGGTAGGTCCGCTGGACGACCAGTCCGCCGTCGAGCTTGCCGCCCTTGGGAGCGATGATCAACGGAACCATTCCGGCGTCGTTGATCAGTGAGCTGAGCCTGGCGACGGCGGTGACGTCGCTGTTGGCGTCGGCGATCACACCGATGATCCGGCCCTCAACAGGCCAGGTGCCGCCGATCTGCGAAACCGTGGGGCTCGGCTCGTGATCCTCGACCTGTTCGATGGGTGCGGGTGCTGCCAGGCCGAGACCGTTGGCCACCTCGGCGCACAGACGCTCGTCGATGTTGGCGAGGTTCTGCAGCTGCCGGACGCGCAGGTTCTCTTCGTACACTTTTCCCAGTTCGAAGGTGTACGCGGAGATGACGTGATCCTGTTCCAGCGGGGTGAGGGACTTGAAGAACATCCGCACCTGGCTGAAGTGATCTTCGAACGTGGCCGGATTCTCGCGTACCTTGCGCGACGCCGGAAGTTCCTGCGGCACGTCGATGTAGGCGCTCATGTCCTCACCGGCGAGGAACGGGCAACCGCCGTCGAGCGAGTTCGGCCGGTACGGCGCCACTCCCCCATGGACTGCGGTCTGGTGCATGCCGTCGCGGAGCATGTCATTGACGGGAGCATGCGGCCGGTTGATCGGCAGCTGGGCGAAGTTTGGTCCACCGAGCCGGCTGATCTGGGTATCGATGTAGGAGAACAGCCGACCCTGCAGCAGGGGATCATTCGTGACGTCGATGCCCGACACCAGGTGACCCGGGTGGAACGCGATCTGCTCGGTCTCAGCGAAGTAGTTGGTCGGATTTGCGTTCAGTGTCATCGTTCCGATGATCTGCACGGGAGCCAACTCTTCGGGGACAAACTTGGTGGGGTCGAGCAGGTCGATTCCCTCGAACATCTCGTCTTCGGTGTCCGGGAAGGTCTGGATGCCCAGGTCCCACTGCGGGAAGGCACCGGCCTCAATGGAATCCGCCAGGTCGCGGCGGTGGAAGTCGGGGTCCATCCCGTTGATGATCTGGGCTTCTTCCCATACCAGGGAGTGGACGCCCTGTTTCGGCTTCCAGTGGATTTTCACCAGGGTGGTTTCGCCTGCCGCGTTCTGCAGCCGGAAGGTGTGGACGCCGAAGCCTTCCATCGTCCGGTAGGAGCGGGGAATGCCGCGATCGGACATGTTCCACATGGTGTGCGCCTGCGCTTCACTGTGCAGGGAGACAAAATCCCAGAACGTGTCGTGGGCGCTTTGGGCCTGGGGGATTTCACGGTCCGGGTGCGGCTTGGCTGCGTGGACGACGTCGGGAAACTTGATCGAGTCCTGGATGAAGAACACCGGAATGTTGTTTCCCACGAGGTCGTAGGTGCCCTCATCGGTGTAGAACTTGGTGGCGAAGCCACGGGTGTCACGCACCGCGTCAGCCGAACCGCGTGAGCCGAGCACCGTGGAGAATCGCACGAAGACTGGCGTCTCGACGTCCTTGGCGAGGAAGCCAGCCTTCGTGACTCCTGCTGCGGCACCGTTGGCCACAAAGGTTCCGTGAGCGCCAGCCCCGCGGGCGTGAACGACACGCTCGGGGATGCGCTCGTGGTCGAAGTGGGTGATCTTTTCACGCAGATGGTGGTCCTGGAGCAGTACCGGCCCACGTGGACCCGCCTTGAGGGAGTGATCGGTATCGGCGACCCGGGCGCCCTGGGCAGTGGTGAGGAACCGACCGCTCTGCGAATTGACGGTCTTGGCAGCGCCGGTGGGGGTACCAGTCGGTGACACAGTCTCGGGCGCATCCTGATCAGGCTTGGGCGGGAGCGGCTCGCGAGGATCCACCGGCTCAGCCAGGCTCGGCGCCTCAACCGACGGCGCACCAGGAATAGGGGGGTTGGTGATGGGGGAATTCTTCTCAGACATCGATTGCTCCAGACACTCGGGTAGCGCAGAGTTCCTGTCGCTACCCTGTCAGCCTACACGTAATACTAAGTAGGCTTCATATATAAGTGGGCGCTACACCGGGGTGAAAACCCCGACGGTTTCCGCTCCTTTGCGTCGGATCTGTTGCACTAGCCAGTCCATCAGCAGGCGGCCCGCCGAGGGGTGGGTGGCCTCGGGATCGTGCTGCAAAGCGTGCCAGCGCATCACATCCTCGTTGGCGGGACTGTCGTCGAGTAGCCCAGTGAGAGGACAGGCTGCCAGCGGACGCGGATGCGGCGCACCCAGCCGGGCGAACTGCCAATGGTAGGCCAACCCGCCCAGGTAGGTTCGCGGCGCATTCGGCTGCACGTCGAGGGTGAAGCCGCGTGCCCAGCCGGCAGCCTCCACGGCGGGCAGCGGCCGGGTGAGGTAGTACCCCTGCCCCAGCGGCGCGCCGAGGACGACGGCGGCCTCGGTGATCCCGAGATCCTCCAACCCCTCAATGGCGACGTTCATTTCGAAATCACGGCCCATCTGGATGAGGGACGCAATCATGCTCAGCGTCTCCACAGGCTTCCTGCGGATCTCGGTGAGCAGCTCGCGATCCAGCTTGATGGCGCTGAAGGGGAGCACCGACAGTCGTTTCAGGCTGCTGTGGCCGGCGCCGAGGTCATCCATGGCCAGCCCGACACCGAGGCCCACGAGCTGATCCAGGGCATCGCGCTGCACCTCCCACTCCAGGGTCTGTGATTCAAGCAACTCGAGACCCAACCGGTTCGGGGCAATATTATGGCGCTCCAGAGCGTCACGCACCAGAGTGAGACAGTCCGGATTCAGGAGCGTGCTCGGGGGAAGGTTCACCGAGATGTTCGCCTGCAGCCCTTCCCCATCCCAGGTGGCGACCCAGCCGAGCGCCTGATCAAGCATCCCGACAAAGAGCAGGTCAAGCTCATTTTTGGTCAGATAGGGAAGGAACTCGCCGGGCGAAGCAATCCGCCCGTCGGCCATCCGCAGCCGGGCCAACGCCTCAAACAGGTGCACCGACCCATCTCGGAGGTCAACCACCGGTTGCATGAACGCCTCGAGCCTCCCTGAGTGCAACCGCTCCCGGTAACTGTCGATGACGCTGCTATCCGGCCGCCCGCCGACGCCAGTCACGCCCGCTGCCAGATAATTCAGGTCGGACCCCAATCCGGCCTCCGGTTCAGCAGCAGCCAGCGTCCACCACCGGTCACGGTTGCTCTTCAACTTCTTCGACTGATACAACGCTTCATCGGCATTCCGCAGCAACGACGCCATGTCGCACCCATCGCGGGGATACAACGCGAGCCCCATGCTCATCCCCACCCTGATGCTTCTCCCATTGACGTTGAACGGCCGTTCCACCGCATCGTGCAGCGAATCCAGGATTCCAGCGAGCACTACCGGCGCCGCCGCGCGGTCAATGTCCTTCACCAGGAGAATGAATTCGTCGCCGCCCATCCGGCCGAGAAAATCGCCGTCGCGCAATATGGCCTGCATGCGCACAGCCCATTCTTTGAGGACGTGGTCCCCAGCTTCGTGGCCGAATGCGTTGTTGACGGCGCGGAAGTCGTCAAGGTCGATCATGCCTACGGCTGCCGTGACCTTGGTGTGGTCGCCCCGGGCGAACACGTCCTGGAACCGTTCGGTGAGCGCCACCCGGTTTGGCAGCCCTGTCACCTGATCATGCATCGCCTGGAACCGCAGTTGCTCGTTCAGGGCAATCCGCGTGTTGATGTCCCGTTGGACGCTGGCATAGTGGGCGACCCGACCGTCGGCGTCGCGCAGCGGGACCACGCTCAGGTCATTCCAAAATGCTGACCCGTCCTTGCGGTAGTTAAGGATTTCCCCGCGGAAGGGCTCCCCCGCGGCCAGTGCCGTCCTCATGACCCGTTTGGTCTCAGGATCAGATCCAGGCCCCTGCAGCAACCGGCAGTTCAGCCCCACCACATCCTCAGGGCTGTATCCAGTAATAGTGGTGAAGAACTGCGAAACGTGGACGATGTTCTGGCTGGCATCGGTGATTAGTGTGACCTCGGAGGTAGCTGCGTGGGCCTGCGCAAACAGCGACTCGGGCAATACCTCACCCTCGAACCGAGGTTCCCATTTGGTCGCCATTGAACTCATCCCCTAGTGTGCTTCGTTACTCCGACGTCGCACGCCAACGAACGTTTGGCGGCCCAGTCTTACGGTGGGCGATCCGTTTCCCCAGATCAATTCCTCTAGAGGAATGGTAGCGGCAATTGTGAGAGGTAGATCACCACGGTTACATTGGGCCAGACCCACCCGCGCTGAGGAAGGACACCGTGAGCGATCGGAAGCAATCCGAACACCCCCTGACCGAGGCTGCCGCTCACCTGTATGCCCTCCCCCTCGAAGAGTTCACCGCCGAACGCAACGCGCGGGCGAAAAGCGCCGATGACAAGCTGCTATCCGGTCAGATCAGGCGGCTCCCCAAACCTTCGATGGCAGCGTGGCTGGTCAACATGCTCGTCCAACACCGCCGGGACGCCGTTGACGAGGCCCTTGAGCTGGGGATGGCTCTGCGCAATGCCCAGGAAGAGCTAGATCAGAAACGGATGAAGGAACTCGGACAGCAGCGGCAGCGGCTACTCAGCGGGCTGGGCACGGTGGGCCTCTCGCTCGCGAAAGAACTCGGCCATGGTGTCAGCGCCACGGTCGCAGCCGAAGTGGAGCAGACGTTCCGTGCCGCCATGACCGACGCGGATGCCGCCGCCGCGGTGTCCACCGGGCGGCTTCTGCGCGTCCTGAGCGCCAGCGGCTGGGACGCCGTCGACCTCGAAGGTGCTGTGGGAGGGCCGTTTGAGCAGGCTAGCACCGCCACCGGCAGGGCCGGGGTTGGGAAGATCACCGCCGGAGAGAACGGGGTCGACGAGGAGCGCATCGACAGCGCGCGCACCGCACTGGAGGACGCCGAGCGCACTCTGGCGGAGGCCGACGACGACGCCGAGGACGCGGAACGCAGGATCGACAAGTTCCAGGACCGCCGTACCGGGTTGTCCACAGAGATTGAGGACCTGCAGCACCGTCTCGCCGAGTTGAGGGCAGACCTCAAGTCACTCGACCACCAGATCGACGACGCCGAACAGGAACAGTCGGCCGCGGTCCGCGCCGTCCGTGATGCGCAGCGCGCCGTGGACAGCGCCCGACGGCGGTTGGACAAGCTCCTCTGAGGCGGCACGGGGCAGGCCGGGATCCTTGCATCATTCGTAGTGCAGGGCCAGACTACGAGCATCCGCCACCTACCCCACCCTGGAGGTCCCGCCATGTCAGCAATAGCCACCTGCCTCTGGTTTGATGCACAGGCCGAGGAGGCAGCGAAATTCTACGTTTCGCTGCTCGACAATTCCCGGATCACCGATGTCTCGCGGTTTGGCGACAACGGCCCGCAGCCGGACGGCACGGCGATAATGGTGCAGTTTGAGCTGGACGGAGTCGCCTTTCAGGCCCTGAACGGTGGACCACAGTTTGCCTTCACCGAAGCGGTCTCGCTCTCGGTCAGCACCACGTCGCAGAAGGAGACCGACCGGCTGTGGGACGCGCTGACAGCAGATGGGGGTGAGGAATCGATGTGTGGGTGGTTGAAGGACAGGTATGGGTTGGCCTGGCAGATTGTCCCCGCCCGGCTCGGCGAGCTCCTGTCCGGAGCTGATGCCGAGGGAAGCGCCAGGGCCATGCATACGATGCTGAAAATGCGGAAGATCGACATAGGGGTACTCGAACGCGCCTACCTCGGCTAACGGCGCTCGGCAACGGATCTGTCCCGCCACCAGTTGACCGTTGCCGCCGCTGCTTCAGGCAACGGGGTGGGGGTCAGCCCCAACCGCTGCTCCGACGCTGTGGAGTCCATGATGAAGGGGTGCTCCGTCTGGTACAGCAGTTCCGTCAGCTCGCGCATCAAGGGCTGCACCCGTCCGAGTACCCGAACAAACCAGCCCGGCACCGCGACGACGTTGGGGGTCGGCACGCCCGCGGCCTTGGCGAAGGCGGCGACCAGTTGCCGTTGGGTGCTCGCGCGCAGGGTCGGCGCGTGCAACACCGTGTTCCACACCCGCTCGTCGCGGGCCGCGGTGATCAATGCGGCTGCGAGATCGGGGACGTAGGTGAAGGAATGCGGGGTGTCTGCGCTCCCGATCACGCTGATCCGCCGGCTGGCAATCACCCGGGGCACCACCCGCTCACCCATTTGGGACTGCAGCACCCGGGGGCCGAAAAAGTCGGCCGAGACAACGCTCACCGTGGGGGTCGGTGAGGCCTCCCGCGCCTTCAACAGGTCAGTGCGGACTCCGCGCTTACCTCCCGTCGCGTCGCGGGGACCGGCTTCGGTCATCACCTGTTCCGGCTTGCTGTAGGAGTAGAGGCTTTCGGGAAAGACGACGACGGCGCCCTCGCGTCCTGCAGCAGCCAGGATGTTTTGCTCTGACCGGGGAAGCTCCCGCCGCCAGGCGTCGGCGTTGTAGGCGGCGTGAATGCAGTGGAAGACGGCGGAGGCACCCTCAACGGCTTTAGTCACCGCCGTCGGGTCCGACACATCCACCGGCTGCCGTTGGATTAGCTGCGAGTCGGGGCCGGTGCCGTTCCTGGTCAGTATCCGCACCCGGTGACCGGCGCCAGCGAGCAACTCGGCTACCGTCCATCCGACCGGACCAGCCCCGGTAACCACCATCTGCTCCATGCTCGTTCCTTCCAGAAGGCATTGAGGGGCGAAACTATTGGCAGGAGTTGAAGGGATTATGTCGCATTCCCAGTTCGCCGTCCATGCCCCCGAAAGCGGCAATGCCCACGGGTCTTTAGTTGCTAACCGGCGCGAAACCTCGCGTTAATCCGCCGCTGTCACCATTGAAGTGACCCAACCGGCCTTCCAATGAGGAATCAATGACACGCATCGGCCTAATCAGGGTTCTCACTTCGAGTGATCCCCGACTGTTGAACATCCACGGTCGCGCGGTCCGCGACGCGTTCGGTGTGGAAGTTGTTTCGCGAGCGGTCCACGACCAGCCGGAAGGCGTCCACGACCAGTTGACTCACGATTTCGCGTCCCCCAAGGTCATGGCTCTCGCCGCCGACCTGGCACCCCACGTTGACGGCATCATGATTAGTTGTTCCTCCGATCCTGGGCTGGAGGACGTACGCAGCCTCGTTGATATTCCGGTGGTGGGCGCCGGCTCTGCAGGGGCGGCCGCTGCCCTCGCCCTGGGCTCCCGGATTGGTGTGCTCGCGCTCAGCACAGAGCCGCCGCTTGCCGTTGCCCGGGTGCTGGGTGAGCATTTGCATTCGGTTCAGGCGCCCGACGGCGTCACCCACACCCAGGATCTACTCACGCCGTCCGGGGTTTACGAAACCTATCTCGCGGCTGAGCGGCTGGTTGACGCGGGAGCCGACGTCATCCTGCAGGCGTGCACTGGGCTGACCAGCATGGGGGTCTCGCGCGAACTTCGCCGGCGGTACGGCCTACCCGTGGTCGACGCCGTCCTGGCGGCGGGGTCGACTTTGACCCTGCAGTTGGGCAGTTCCGACGCTCGGCACCACGCGGGCGGGGAGTTCGCCAAACTGGCCGGTTAGCCGTTGGTGTGTTCCCGTCCGCTGAGCTACCGGGGCTACTCAGGCTGCCCGGGGTGCTGGCGGCGCCCGAGCTTGGTGAGCGAGTCCCACCGCCGGGCCGCGAGACGGCGTAACTCACCGTTCGCATCCGTTGCCCGATTCTGAGTGCTCGATCGGCGGCGGCTGGGCCAGCTCACCGATTTTCCTTTGGGTGCGCTGGGGGAAGACGCCGCTGAATCGGGCCGTTCCACCGCCGGCCCGTCGACTTTTCGATTTTTCTTCATCATCCCTTTTGACCCCCAGTTAGACCTCTGATCTGATCATAGGGGCCAACGGTGGCCTGGTAAACACCCGACGGCCCTGTCCGTATTAGGGGCGGGTAGGAATGAAGGACCGTTCGCGTATCGCCAACCCATAATCGAGTAGTCGGCACGCGTTACATCGCCGCCGTGTCCTCCTAACCTGAAATCCCACGGGAAGACAGGACACCATGATCGACTACGCCATCGAATCTCTGCCCCTCTATTCCCCGGGGACGCTCAAGGACCTGGAACGTGAGCTCGAGAACCCTGAAGCCTGCAACGCCTTTGTCCAGATTTCCATCGGCATGTGGGATCAACGGTTCTACCGACTCAGTCGGGCCGCCGAAGATCGGGATGAGCGTCTCCTGATGGATGTCATCCTCAGTATCGAAAGCTCCAGCAGAATGCTGGGACTTCTCCAGCTCGCCGCCTTGGCGGGTGTGCTGAAAACCAGACTGAAGCATCAGGATCTGGACGGCGTAGTCGGTCTCCTGCCATCCCTCGAACAGTGCGGGACGCTGAGCATGCGCGAGCTGCGAGCGGCGTACCCCGCCTAGACCGGCGGCGATCCGGGACGGAACCTCGATGGCGCGAAGACCTGTCGAGGGACCACCGCCCGGATCGTTGCCACCCACACGATCGGGGGTTTACCAGTCGTGAATGGTCCCGTCCTTGAGCCGGTTGAACGGCAGGTAGGCGGGGGTGTATGGATGGGCCGCTGCAGCGTCCAGATCGAGTTCGACACCGAGTCCCGGCTGCTCGCCCGGGTGCAGGTAGCCGTCCTTGAAGGAGAAGGACTGCTGAAACACCTCGTTGGTGAGATCGCCGTGCCGCATGTACTCCTGGATGCCGAAGTTGTGGATTGCCAGGTCCAGGTGCAGGGCCGCGGCCATCCCCACCGGCGAGATGTCGGTGGGCCCGTGGATGCCCGACTTGATCTGGTATTGGGCCGCATAGTCGAGGATCTTCTTCATCGCGCTGATTCCCCCGGTGTGGGTGACTGCCGAGCGAACGTAGTCAATCAGCTGCTCGCGGATCAGGGTCTGGTAGTCGAACACGGTGTTGAACACCTCCCCGATGGCCAGCGGCGTGGTGGTGTGCTGCCGGACCAGCCGCAGCGCATCCTGGTTCTCCGCCGGGGTGCAGTCCTCCAGCCAGAACAGGTCATACGGTTCCAGCGACTTGCCCAGGCGGGCCGCCTCGATCGGCGTCATCCGGTGGTGGCCGTCGTGCAGCAGCGGCAGTTCCGGTCCGAACTCGTTGCGCACCGCCTCGAACACGGTGGGGATATGCCTCAGGTAGGCGCGGGTGTCCCAGTCCTCCTCGGCGGGAAGGGCCGCGCGCTGCGCCGGCTCGTAGTCGTAGCGGGTTCCACCGGCGCTCGGCTGGGCTGCCACCCCGTACACGGCATCGATGCCCGGCACGGCGGTCTGGATCCGGATCGCCTTGTATCCCAGCTCAAGGTGTTCCCGGACGGAGTCGAGGATCTCGGGGATGTCCCGCCCGCTGGCGTGGCCGTAGGCACGGATGCCGTCCCGTGACGCGCCGCCGAGCAGTTGGTACAGCGGCATGCCAGCGGCTTTGGCTTTGATATCCCAGAGCGCGACGTCGACGGCCGCGATCGCCGCCATGGTCACCGGCCCCCGGCGCCAGTACGCTCCGCGGTAGAGGAACTGCCAGGTGTCCTCAATCCGGTGCGCGTCCCGTCCAATCAGCAGCGGCACCACATGGTGTTCCAGATACGCAGCGGCGGCCAGCTCGCGCCCATTCAACGTGGCGTCGCCAAGCCCGGTCAGGCCATCCTCGGTGGTGATCTGGAGAGTGACGAAGTTCCGATCCGGACTCGACACGATCACTTCTGCGCTCTTGATTTTCACTTACGTCTCCTTGCTACGAACTTCAGACAAACGGATTGGGCCGACTAGCGGATCGTGCTGCCTGCCGATTGGGCGGTCAGGGCAAGTTCGCTGCGATACGGCAGGTTCTCCCAGTCGCCCGACCCGGAAACAGCAAACGCGCCGAGCGTCGCCCCGCGCAGCAGTCGCCCGGCGGTTGGCTCCCCATCGAGCAACGCTGAGAGATACCCGGCCGTGAACGCATCACCGGCCCCCACCGTATCCACCACCGGCACCGGGATCGCGCTCTGGTGCACCGGCCGCTCCCCCGCGGTGAAAGTCGAGGCACCAGCCGCACCGCGCTTAACGACGACGTCTCGCACCCCGCGCACGTGCAGGCCCGCCACGGCTTCGGCTTCCGAAACGCTGGGGGCCACGAGGGCCAGTTCGTCGTCGGAAGCGATGACGATGTCGGCCAGGTCAACCAGCGGGCCAAGCACCGCCGAAGCCTCGGAGACGGCCCACAGTTTCGCCCGATAGTTGACGTCGAAGCTCACCAGGATGCCCCGACGTTTCGCTTCACCCGCCGCCCACAGGGTGGCTTCAGCCGCAGACACGGAGAGCGCAGGGGTAATCCCGGTGAGGTGCAGGACCCGCGGGTTGCCTTCCAGCGCCGCCCGCAAGTCATCGCTGCAGAGCGCCGAACCGGCCGAATTCGCCCGGTAGTAGGCGGCCCGCGACACCTCAGCGATCCGCCGCTCCAGCAGCATCAGGCCGGTGGGGCGCCTGGGGTCGACGACGACGCCGTCGGTCACCACGGCCTCGGCGCGCAGGGTCCGCAATGCGAAGGTCCCCACTTCGTCGGCTCCGAGCCTGCCCACCCAGCTCACCCGGTGGCCGAGCCGGGCGAGCCCGATCGCGACGTTGGTTTCAGCGCCGCCGAGCGACATGGTCATCGCGCCCCCGGCACGCAGCAAGCCCGCAGCCCGGATCGACGCCATGGTTTCGCCGAAGGTGACTACCTCAATTTTTAAGGCGCATGCATTGCATGCAGTGCATGCACTTTCACATTCGGATTGTGCCTGCAATGCCTGCAATGCCTGCAATGCATGCACGTTTTCCGAAGGACTACCTCCCACCGCTCCTTCACTAGGAACCGAGCTACTCCCCGCTGGCCCCCTGTCAGCATCCGCACTCATCCGGCGACCGCCGCCGCGAGCTCCAGGTACCGCCGGGCACGCTGCCGCAGTTCGGTCAGGTCCCCGCCCGACGCCGAGTCCCCCACCAGCGGTGAGCCGACGCCGACGGCAACGGCGCCGCGGGCGAGGTAATCGGCGGCTGCTGCCTCGTCCACTCCGCCGACCGGCACAAACGGGATGGCCGGGAACGGGTCACGCAGGGCCGAAAGGAAGCGGGGCCCGCCAAGTGAGGCGGGGAAGAGTTTGATCGCAGTGGCGCCCTGGTCCATTGCCGAGTACACCTCGGTGGGGGTCAGTGCGCCGGCAATGACCGGCAGCTGGAGCCTGACGCCTGCGGCGACTGATGCGGAGACCGCCGGAGTCACGAGGAACTGTCCACCGGCAGCGGCGACCCGCTCGGCGTCGTCGGCGGTCAGGACCGTACCGGCCCCGACGGTCGCCCGGTCCCCCACCTCCTGACGCACCGCGGCAATGACGTCGACGGCGTCGGGGGTGTTCAGCGACACCTCGAGGTAGCGGACCCCCTCGTCGACCAGGGCTACGGCGGCACGGATTGAGGCATCCCGGTCGGTACCGCGGATGATGGCCAGCAAGCGGGAGCTGCTGAGTCCGGCAAGAAAGTCAGACATGGGTGGTCCTTTCGTAGGGCTGGAAGGCCGGTTTACCACTCGGCGTAGGAGCCGTCGTCGTGCCGCCACACGGGTGAACGCCAGGCGTGGCCGCTCTTGTCTGCCCGCCGGACGGCTGCTTCATCGATTTCGATGCCCAGACCCGGACCGGTGAGGCGCTCCACGTGGCCGTCCACGAACTTCAGCGGGGTCTTGTCGAGGACATAGTCGAGCACTTCGGCGCCCTGGTTGTAGTGGATGCCGATGCTCTGTTCCTGGATCAGGAAGTTGGTGGTCGCGAAGCCCACCTGCAGGCAGGCGGCGAGCGCCAGCGGACCCAGCGGGCAGTGCGGCGCGAGCTGGACGTCGTAGACCTCGGCAAGGGAGGCGATCTTGCGGACCTCGGTGATGCCACCGGCATGCGAGAGATCCGGTTGCGCGACGGCGATGCCCGCCTGCAACACCGGGAGGAATTCCTGCCGGTTGTAGAGCCGCTCCCCGGTGGCGATGGGGATGCTCGTGGAACTGGTCAGCCCACCGATCAGGTGCGAATTCTCCGGCACCGTCGGCTCCTCCAGGAAGAAGGGGTGCAACGGTTCCAGCAACGGTGCAACCCGCCGCGTGTTGGCAAGGGTGAACCGCCCATGGAAGTCGACGGCCACGTCCCGGTGCGGGCCGAGCACCTCGCGGGCAGCGGCGACGCGCTCCACCACGGCGTCGATCTCCGCAACGCTGCCAAGCGGGCTCATCCGACCGCTGGCATTCATCTTCACTGCGGTCAGTCCCACCTCAAGCTGGGCGGAGATGGAGTCAGCCACCTCGGCGGGTTCGTCGCCGCCCACCCAGCCGTACATCCTGATCCGGTCGCGGACATGCCCGCCGAGCAACTGGTGCACTGGCACGCCGAGCGATTTCCCGGCAATGTCCCACAGTGCCTGGTCCAACCCGGCGACGGCGCTGGCCAGGATGGCGCCGCCACGATAGAAGGAGCCCTTCGTCATGACCTGCCAGTGGTCCTCGATCCGGAGCGGGTCGGCGCCGATCAGCAACTCGGAGAGCTGCTCGACGGCGGTCCGCACCGTCTCGGAGCGACCCTCCACCACCGGCTCGCCCCAGCCGACAATGCCGCTGTCAGTTTCCACCCTGACGAACAGCCACCGCGGTGGGACGAGGAAGGTTTCGATCCTGCTAATGCGCATGAATATTGCTTTCGGAGAGGTACGCGACAATGTGGTCAACCATTGCCTGTGGTGGGAGGGAAAGGTCGACGGTCAGGCCGCGTTCGTCGTCGCCCAGGGTCTGCAGGCTCTCGTACTGGGAGGCAAGCAGCGACGGCGGCATGTACTCGTGTTCCCGCTCGGAGATCCGTGCGGCCACCAGTTCAATGGTGCCGTGCGGGTGCACCACCACCAGTTCTGGGACGTGACCGCGGAGCAGGTCCCGGTACGCGAGTTTGAGAGCCGAACAGGCGACGACGACGCCGGCTTTCCGGCCTTCGGCGAGCACCGCACCGACGGTGTGTAGCCAGGGAAGCCGGTTGTCGTCGGTGAGGGGCGTCCCCGCGGCCATCAGGGTTTTGTTGTCCACCGGGTGCAGGTCATCACCGTCAACGAAGGCGACGCCGAGGCGTTCAGCGAGCAGCGACCCGATGGTGCTTTTGCCAGAACCCTGCACCCCCATGACCACGATCGGCGGCGTTTTTGAGTCTGCCATGACCTAGCCTTTGGTCGCGCCGGCGGTCAGGCCGGAAACGATGTACTTCTGGGTGAACAGCGCGATCACCATGATCGGGATAGTGACCACCACGGAAGCGGCCATCAGGCCTCCCCAGTCGATGCTGGCGTAGGCCACGAAGTTGAAGATGGCCACGGGCAGCGTCTTCGTCTCGGCGCCGGAGAGCACCAGGGCGAACATGAAGTTGTTCCACGAGAAGATGAAAGACAGGATTCCGGCCGTTGCCACGCCGCCGATGGACAGGGGCAGGGTGATCCGCAAGAAGGCGCCGATGTGGGTGAGTCCATCCACCCGGGCCGCTTCCTCGAGCTCAAGGGGCATCGAATCGTAGTAGGACATCATGATGTACACGATCAGCGGCAGGGCCACGAACATGTGTGAGAGGATCAGCACCCCGTACCCGCCCACCAGGGACAGGTTGGAGAACACGTAGTACCAGGGCACCAGCAGGCTCACGCCCGGGATGATGCGGGCCATCAGCACCACCAGCGCTGAACGGCGCATCGCGAACCGGCTCATGGAGTAGGCCGCCGGGACGCCGATAATCAGGGATAGCGCCGTCGACGCGAACGCCACCCAGAAGCTGTTGAACACGAACGAGAAGTAGTTGTTGCGGCCCAACACCGTTTCGTAGTTGGCGGTGGTGGGGGTGAAGATCAAGGTCTTGCTGGCGTCGTAGATGTCGACGTTGGTCTTCAGCGAGGCCAGGAACATCCAGACCAGCGGAGCGATGAACGCGAGGACCACGAGGGTCAGGGCGACAACGCGGAAGATCTTGTAGCCCTGCCGGCGAAGTGGTTTCTTCCGGCGCGCGGGAATGCCGGTGGGCTTGGTGCTGCCCTGGCTGAGGTTGGGGGCGATGGTGCTCATGAGCTACACGTCCTTCCGGCGCCGGGTCAGAACCCACATGGCCGCGATGATGATGAGGAAGAAAAGGATCAGGACGGTTGAGGACAACCCGTAGTCGTTGTAGTCGAAGCTAAGCCCGTAGGCGTAGATATTCAGCGTCTCCACCTCGTTGAAGGATCCACCGCCGCGCCCCTTGGTGGCGTACAGCAGGTCGAAGGTTTTGAGCGCGTCGATGCTGCGCAGGAGGACCGCCACAATGATGGTCGGCATCAGCAGGGGGACGGTGACGTAGCGGAACCGCTGCCACGCGTTGGCGCCGTCGATCCGGGCCGCCTCATCCGGCTCCTCGGAGAGGGAGGTGAGCCCGGCGAGCAGGATGATGACCACCATGGGGGTCCACTGCCAGATGTCGATGAAAATCACTGTGGGTAGCGCGGTCGCCTGACCGGAGAGCCAGGGCTGGGGCGGAATGCCCACAAAGCCGAGCACCTGGTTGGCGAACCCGATGTTGGGGTCGAAGATCAGCCGCCACATCATGCCGACGGCGACCGGGGTGGCGACCAGGGGCAGGAGGATGGCCACCCGGACCCATTTTTCGCCCTTGAACGGGCGCCACAGCAGGAGTGCGATGCACATGCCCAGGATCATCTGGACGGCGAGCGCCACAGAGGTGAAGGCGAAGGTGCGCCCGACGGCGGGCCAGAAGCGTTCAGTGTCGGTGAGCACTTCGGCGTAGTTGGCGAAACCGATGAACTCGGATTCGGCGCGGACCGACCCTGAGGAGTCGGTCAGGCTCAGGTACATGGTCCAGCCGAGCGGGAAGATGATGAGGATGCCGACGAAGATCATGGCCGGCGCCGCGAACAGCCACTTCCGGTGGTTGTTGGCCCAGTCGGAGTAGGCCTTGTAGTGGGTGTTCCCCGGCCTGCGGTCCTTCGGCGGGTTGATCCTCGGTGGGGAGGCGACAGTCATGGTCAACGTCCTTGGTGCGCTAATGGCAATGGTTGCAAAGGTGATGGGTGGAGCGCGTCAGGGTGAGGCGGCCGGCCGGTCAGCGGGGCCGGTGGTTGCGCCGCCCAGCGGAGGTTGTCTCCGCCGGGCGGCGCCGCATCACAGGGCGGCTACGGGAGCCGCCGTCGAACACTATTCGCGTTCGTCATCCAGGAAGGCCTGGAAGGATTCGCTCGCTGCATCAGCTGCCGCGTCGACGTCGCCGCCGGTGATGCCGATCACGATCGGATCGCCCACCACTTCACGGGCTTCAGCCACGTTGATGACGAGCGGGCGGTCGTAGCCGACGCCGTTTTCGGCGCTGGCTTCGATGGCGGCAGTAAGATCCTCGGGGTAGGTCGAGGTGCCTTCAGGGTCGGCCCAGACCGAGGTACGCGGTCCCGGGACGCCTTCCTGCTGGATTTCGAGAACCATTTCCTTGCTGGTGGCCCATTCGAGGAACTTCCAGGCGTTGTCCTGGTTCTTCGACGCCTCGTTGATGCCGAGGCCCCACGATGGCACGTTGTAGGGCTTGGAACCGGCCGGACCCGCGGGCAGTGGTGCGAAGCCGACGTTCTCGGCAACCTGCGAGTTCGCGGGGTCGGTGGCGTTCTGATAGAGGCTGTCAGCCTCGGTGTAGAAGGCTGCACCGCCCTGGGTGAAGATGGCCATGGCTTCGGGCCAGCTCATGTCGGTGCTGACATTCTCTGGACCGTATTCGTTGATCATGCGGCCGTAGTACTCGTAGGCTTCCTTGGCTTCCGGTGAGGCGATCGCTGAGTTGCCTTCCTCATCGATGAAGTCGCCGCCGAAGCTGTAGAGGAAGCTGGAGAACTGGGTGACTGCCGGTGACTTGCCGGTGCGGGCGACGAAGCCTGCGACGTCTGGGTTCTCTTCGCTGATCTGCTTCGCGGCGGCTTCCAGCTCTTCGAGAGTCTCCGGGACCTCAAGGCCTGCAGCCTCGAGGATGTCGGTGCGGTAGTACAGCACCTCGCGCTCGGTGATCGTGGGAATGCCCACGACCTTGTCCTCGAACGTGGTGGAGTCGACGGGTCCGCTCTGGAAGTCGGACCATTCCCAGTCTGCGTTGGATTCGACGCGTTCGGTCAGATCCGCCAGGTAGCCGTTCTGGGCGAACAGCTTGCCTTCCTGCAGTGGCCGGTACATCATGACGTCGATCTCATCGGTGCCGGCGTTGAGCTGCACGTTGTACTGGGCCGATAGCTGGTCTTCGCCGAGCTGCGTCAGTTCAACCGTCAGACCGGTCTCTTCCTCAAATTCAGGGATGGCCTCGATGATCTTTTCGGTCCACACATGGTTGGCGAGGGTGACCCGCAGAGTGTCGGACGCTTCGCCGTCGCCGCCGCCGCCTCCGCCGCATGCTGCAAGGGTTCCGCCCAGCAATGCCGTCAATGCCAGTCCGGCTACCCGCATAGTTTTGCGTTGCACTGTTGCTCCAGTTCTCTTCGTTGAGGACACCCGCAATAGTCGGGGCCAGGAGTAGATGATCGGTTTACATCTGCTAATAGCCACGATAGTAGTGACAAAGATCATACTTATGCAACCCCGTTACTCAAATGGGATGCTCTTGATACGCTTCACTTCATGCAGCCAACTGAACCCCATTCCACCGGTGTCATGCCCTCTGGCCTGCATGCGTCAGTGGTTGATCAGATGGGACTGGCGATCGGGGCCGGCGAATGGGCCGCCGGATCGGTGATGCGGATCGAAGAGCTCGAGGAGCGCTACGGCGTCTCCCGCTCGGTCATCCGCGAGGTGCTGCGTGTCCTTGCCTCCATGGGAATGGTCGAATCACGACGGCGGGTGGGCGTTCAGGTGCTGCCCGCCACCGAGTGGAACCTCTACGACCGCCAGGTCATCAGGTGGCGCCTCGCCTCCCCGGGGCGGGTCGCCCAGCTTCGCTCATTGACCGAGTTGCGCACGGCCGTGGAGCCGCAGGCCGCCCGGCTGGCAGCACTGCGGGCGCCGCTGGCCGACGCCAGCGAGCTCATGGGGCTGGCCGGAAAGCTGTGGGCCGCCGGGCAGGACGGCGACACTGAACTGTTCCTGACCCTCGACATCCAGTTCCACCGCCTGGTGCTATCCAGCTCCGGGAACGAGATGTTCGGGAAGCTCAACTCCCTCGTCGCCGAGGTTCTGACCGGGCGAACCCACTATGGGCTCATGCCCGAGCACCCGCACGACGAGGCACTGCAACTGCACGTCGACGTCGCCAGCGCCATCCAGCGCGGCAACCCGGTCGATGCCCACCACTCAATGCTCGCCATCATGGAACGTGCCATGACCGAAATGAGCACGCTCTGGGATGAAGCAGCGCACAAATAGTAGAACGACAGGGCCGCCAGGACAGCCCCAAAGGCGTAAAATTGCAGGTCACAGAGATGAAGGAGGATCACCCATAACCCACCACCCGCAGCACCCTTTGACGCTGCACAAGCAAGGAGGACAGTGATGGAAAGAAACGCGGAGGACCCACATGTAGTGGTCGGCGTCGACGGCTCGGGGCCCTCAATTCTGGCCTTAAGGCTGGCCGCCAAACTGGCTCCGGCTCTCGGAGCTGAAATACACGCCGTCGCCTGCTGGGATTATCCGAAAATGTATGAGGAGTACGTTCTGCCGGATATGACGGTCTTCGAAAAGGGTGCACACAATCGTCTCGACGAGGCAATCCAGGAAGCCTTCGGCGACGACCCGCCTCCTGGGTTCACCAGCACCACCGTCCGCGGGCATGCTCCGACCAAGTTGGTTGAAGCCGGCGCCAAAGCACAATTGCTGGTACTCGGGCGGCGCGGCCATGGTGGCCTGCGCGGCCTGCATCTGGGATCGGTGAGCAACGCCTGCGTGGCCCGTGCCGTGTGCCCCGTCGTCGTCGTGCATGAAGACGGCAAATCCGAGCCCCACCACCGCTGGAGGGACCGTTACCGCCAGAATGTCCCGCTGGAGCCCTATGATCTAATCTGACAGCTACACAGGAGCCAACCAATCGTCGTCGTGATGTAATGCAACTGGTGATGCCGCGCCGGGGAGAGGATTTCGCCGCCGCGTGACCGCGTTTCGTCAGAGAGGACGAAGATGACTGACTCACGGCTGGGGCCGGATCCGTTGCTGCACGACGTCTGGCGGGTAGACGGGGCGCAGGAGCGGCTGAACACGGTGGCCGATCTGGCACGCGACCTTGCCGGAAGGTTTGAGCTGCAGCCACTCCTTGAGCGGATCCTCGGGCATGCCGCAACCCTGCTGGGCTGCGCATCGGGCTCCCTCTCGCTCGTCAACGAGGCGAGCGGAACCTATGCGAAAAAGGTGGATTTCGGCGTCGGCTGCCAGGAGGGCCAGACGTTCTCCCTCGATGAAGGCGTCACCGGGCAGGTGGTGCGCGAGCGCTCGACAGTGATCCTCAGGACCTACAGCGACGTCGCGAAAGGCCACATCTCCCCCGACGATCCACGGTGGAACTGCGCGGTCATTGGCGTGCCCATCCAGTGGGATGAGCGGGTGATTGGCACCTGCATCATCTTCGGGGCGAACCCTGAGCGGGTGTTTACGCCCGACGACGCCGCACTGGCTGAGCTTTTCGCCAGCCATGCAGCAATAGCGTTGAAGAATTCGGAGCTGCACGCCATCGCGTCCGAGCGCGAGCAGGAGGCCGCGATCGGCGTGGAACGGGAGCGCGCCGTCCGCGACGTTCACGAAACCATCGGCAGGTCCCTCGCCAGCCTCCTCCTCAGCCTCGACGACGCCGACAAAGCGGTCCGGCAGCACGGCTTTGTCGGCGCTGCGTCCCGGCACATCGGCACCGCCCGGAACATTGCCCACGATGCGCTGGCCGAAACCCGCCGCACCGTTCTCGGGATGGGCCCGGCGTCGCTCGCGGGCCGGGATCTCGACGCGGCGGTCGCCGCGGAACTGACCTGGGTCGAATCGATGGGCGCCGCCGAAACCCAGCTCACCGTCATCGGGGCGCCGCGTGCCCTTGCCCCCGAAATCGAGCATCAGGCGTTCAAGATCATCCAGGAAGCGCTGGGCAATGTGGTGTTCCACTCGCGGGCCACGAGCGTGCGGGTGGGACTGGTGTATGACACGGATTCACTCGCCGTCCTGGTGGAAGACAACGGGCGCGGGTTCGATCTGGCGGCGACCCACGGGGATCACTCCGCCCTGCCCTCGGGCTGCCTTGGCCTGCATGGGATGACCTCGCGGGCTGTCCACCTGGGCGGGGACCTGCACATTGACACCACACCGGGTTGGGGCACCAAGGTCCGCGCCACTCTTCCGGATAAGATTCCGGAGCGGGGCGGACACCCGCAGTCGCGATGGAAGGTGCTGATCGGCAACGACAAGCCCCTGATCAGCGCCGGCCTGGTCAGGCTGCTGCAGCTCAGTGAGCCAGCAGTGCAGATCGCCGCCGAAGTCAGTGCTGCTGCGCAGCTACTGGACGCTTATGAACTGCTGCGGCCTGACGTCCTGGTGGTCGATTTGGCCATGATCCAGACAGCCACGCCGGATTTGCTCGCCCAGATCAGGGAGCTGGACCCCTACGCCGCCATCGTGGTGCTCACAGATAATCCGACAGCGGATCAGGTTCGTTCAGCCAAGCAGGCCGGGGTGCGCGGCTTCATCAGCCGCTCGGCCGACGGCGAAGCGATCGCCCGCGTGATTGTGGCGGCCGGCCAGGGCCAGGCCCTGGTGGAAGGGGACATCTTCGATTCGTTGATGTCGTCCGCTCCGGAGGACCCCGCCCAGGACAACTTCACCGTGCGCGAGCGCCAGGTGCGGGACATGGTGCTGCAGGGCATGGCCGATAAGCAGATAGCCCGTGAACTCCAGATTTCGGCGAAGACCGTCGAGAAGCACGTCGGTTCGCTGCTCCGCAAAACCGGTGCCAGCAACCGCACCATGCTGGTCAGCATGACGGCTTCCTAACCGATTGCTGCCCTGGTTCGCTTCCTAGCCGTTCAGTGCCCGGGTTCGCCCTCCCCTGTCCCGCTTCCCTGGAACGCTTCCGTTAGAACACCCGCATCGCAATTTCGGCGGGGTCGCCCAGCAGCGACTCGATTTCGTCGTCGAGCCGGACCAGGGTGATTGACGCACCGGCCATGTCGAGCGACGTGCAGTACTCACCGACATAGCTGCGGCCGACAGTAATTCCCTTGGCGGCCAACTGCTTGTGGGCCTGCCCGTACAGGAGATAGAGCTCGCTGATGGGAGTGCCGCCGAGGCCGTTCACCATCAGGGCTACTCGGTCGCCGTCCTTGAACGGCAGGTCGTTGACCACCGGCTCAAGGATTTCGTCGACAATGTCGTTGGCTGGCATCATCTTGGCCCGCCGCCGGCCCGGTTCGCCGTGGATGCCCACGCCCACCTCGATCTCGTCCTCGCCCAGCTCAAAGAGCGGACTGCCCTTCGCTGGTGGGGTGCAGGCGGTCAGTGCCACGCCCATGGTGCGGGTCACCGAGTTCACCTTTTCGCCCACCCGGATCACCTCGTCGAGGTCCGCGCCGCGCTCGGCCGCCGCGGCCACCGCCTTGATCACGAAGAAGTTGCCGGCGACACCGCGCCGGCCGATCGTGTAGGTCGAGTCCTGCACCGAGACGTCGTCGTCAATGAACAGGGTTTTCACGTTCACGCCCTCGGCTGCGGCCATCTCCTGGGCCATGTCGAAGACCATTTTGTCGCCGGTGTAATTGTTCACCAGTAGCAGCACGCCCTTGGGGGAGGCCAGCAGTTTGGTCGTTTCGAAAACGTAGTCGAACGGGGGCGCGGCGAACACGTCACCCGGGCAGGCGGCGTCGAGCATCCCTTTGCCCACGGCCATCACGTGTGCCGGTTCGTGGCCGGACCCCGATCCCTGGACGATCGACACCTTGTTCTCATTGGGGCTGTCGGACCGCATGATCAGGTTGTATTCCGGGACGTACCGCAGTGTGTCGGGGTTCGCCAGGGCAAGGCCTTCGAGCATTTCCGGAACAAACTGCTTGGGATCATTGACGAACTTTTTCATGAGGGCTCCACATCGTTGTGTTGAAATAGCAGGTCTGGGAAGGGGCTAGCGTGCCGCCCATTCAGAGGTCAGTCGTTCGATCATGATGGCTACTGCCACCGCGCCGGCGTCGGGAGAGCCGATGCTCCTCTTTCCGCTGTAGCTGGCCCGTCCGCGCCTGGCCTCCAGCGAGCTGGTGGCGTCGGCCGCGGCCCGGGCGGTGTCGCAGAAGACTTTGAGGCAGCCGGCGGCGTCGGTTCCCTTGCCGAGTTCTCGTTCGAGCTCGTCGGTCGCCGGGACGATCGCGTCGAGGAGGGTCTTGTCCCCCAGCTCGGCACTGCCGCGCGCCTTGATGCCATCGGTGGCAGCGCGCAGCATTGCCACAACCGTGGCGCCGTCCATGATTCCCGACGCCTTCGCCGCAGCCGAAGCCCTGAGGAACGCGGTCCCCCAGAGCGGGCCGGAGGTGCCGCCAATACGGCTGGAAATGGCCAGCGCAATCTGCTGCAGGAAGGTGGCGGGGTCGTCGCGTTTGAAGGTATCCCAGTCGGCCAGGACTTTCTCGAAGCCGCGGGCCAGCGAGTAACCGAGATCGCCGTCGCCGACGACTGCATCAAGGTCCCCGAATTCCTTCTCCTTGTCCACTGCCGTCTGCGCAATGGAGTGGACCACAAATTCGACATTCTTGAGGTCAGTGGATGTCATGATGCCTCCGGACTGGTTACGGCGGACGGGGAGTCCAGTAGCTGGTGCAGGGTGGCGAGGGTGACGACGCCGGCCACCTCGACGTCGAGCGGGTTAGCCAGCACCTCGGAGGCCTCCCCGGAGTCCCCGGGGTCCCGGTGGTCTCCTGGGTCCCCGAGCGAACTGACCACCAGGGACGCGCCGGTGAAGTCCTCATCCCGGGTGAACCCGCTGACAGTCACCACGGTGCGCAGGCCCGCGGCGACGGCGGCGCGGAGCCCGTTCGAACTGTCCTCCACCACCACAGCGTCATCGGTGCCAAGGCCCAGTTCCTCGAGTGCGAGCAGATAGATGTCCGGGGCCGGCTTTTTGCGGGGCACCACGTCGCCCGCAAACACGGCAAAGTGGGCGGCAAGATCCTGCCCAACTGCGTGGGTCAACACGGCCCGGACCGCAGGTTCCGCGGAGGTGGAGGCAACGGCGAGGCCCCAACCGGCGTCGTGGGCTTCACTGACCAGACGGGCAATTCCCGGCCGCGCCGGCATCACACCTCCGTCCACCAGATCCGTGTAGATTGCGGTCTTGCGTTTGTGCCAGGCAAGGATCGCGGCGTCCTTGGCGGCGTCGTCGCGCAGTCCAAGTTGGCTGCTTACGTCGTCGGTGAGGATGCTGCGCATGCGTTCCTTGCCGCCGCCAATTTTCACCTTCTCCGCGTAGTCCTCGACGCTCCACTGCACGGGAACTGAGAATTCCTCGAAGGTGCTGTTGAAGGCGGGGAGATGGCCGAATTGCTCGGTGTCGGCGAGCACACCGTCGCAGTCAAAAATCAGGGTGGGCATGGGCTGTTATCTGCCTTTCCCGGCGCTGCCGAACTGGTCGGCGAGCTCCTTGACCATAGCGATCACGTCGCTGCGGGTGTGTATGAACAGTGAGGGTGGATCCCACTTGTTGTTTTGCTCGGCCTGCTTAAGGAAGGTCAGGCTGGACTGCATGAACTTTTCCTTCAGCGCCGTGGAGATGTTGACCTTGGCACAGCCGCGGGCAATCAGGTCCTGGAACTGTTCAGGGGTCAGCCCGCTGCCGCCGTGCAGGGCTATGGGTATCGAACGCGCTTCAACAATTTCGCTGACCCGATTGACGTCCAAGACGGGTGCGGCCTTGTAGGTGCCGTGGGCGTTGCCGATTGACGGTGCGAAAACGTCGATGCCGGTAGCGTCGATGAAGTTCAGGGCCGTTTCGAGGCTCTGCTGTTTGGCGACGTCGTCGGAACCGTGGTCGTCCTCGACGCCGGTGATCGCCTCGATTTCCCCTTCCACCTGGGCACCGTAGCTGCGTGCCTCGCGGACCACCTCGATGGTCTGGCGTTGGTTTTCCTCGACCGGGAGGGCTGAGGCATCAAACAAAACCGAGTTCCAGCCGGCCTTCAGACACTCGGTCACCACGTCGCGGTCCGGGCAGTGGTCCAGGTGGAGGGTGACCGGCACCTCGATGCCACGGGTCATTGACTCCCACATCTCAAAAAGGACCCGGGAGCCAATGCTGCGCACGGTTTTCACTGATGTCTGGAGGATCACCGGGGAATTGCATTCGACGGCGCCAGCGAGCACCGCCTCCATGGTCAGGTCATTAAAAATGTTGATCGCCGGCACTCCGTAACGCGCTGCGAACGCCGGATCGACAATGTCCTTTAAGGGCACAACACCCACGGCAAAACCTCCTTGTTGGCTGGTTCCACGGTAGGCGAGAACCCCGCCTGTCGGTATGAGGGAACACCCACCCCCTCATGGGGGTAATCACTACTTGGCAAGCCGCCAAATGCCAACAACGCTGTCCAGAGCACAGAGCTGTGCTGACCCACGTTGAGGAAGAGGAAGCTCATGGCAACTGGAACCGTGTTGGAGACTGTCACCCTTGAAGAGGCCCGCCGCGTGATCGACGCCGCCGCCGAGAAAGCCACCGAGATTGGCCAGCCCATGGATATTGCAGTGGTCGATGCCGGCGGCAACCTGAAGTCGCACGTCCGGATGGACGGCGCGAATATCGGCAGCATCACCATCGCGATCAATAAGGCCTACACCGCAATCGCCTTCCAGTGCGAAACCGGAGTCCTCCAGGACATGACCAGGCACGATGGGCCCATCTTCGGTCTCAGCGACGCCCACGGTGGCCGGCTCGTGGTGTTCCCGGGTGGCATTCCACTCGTGCGGGATGGAAGCATCGTGGGTGCTATCGGCGTGTCCACGGGATCGATTGACCAGGATCAGCAGGTGGCCGAAGCGGGCGCCGCAGCGTTCTCTGCGGTGCCTGTGTCCTGACCCCCAATGTTCTGACCCAGGTGTTCTGACTCCAGGCGTTCTAACCCCCAGGTGTTCTGACTGCTGGCCACCTCGCCAGGAGCACCCAGACAAAAGGGCATCCGGGCAAGGTCCCGAAGGGGTAGCCCGAATTAAAACGTGCATGCATTGCATGCAGTGCATGCACTTGGCTGATCAGAGAATGCATGCATCGCATGCAGTGCATGCACTTTTTCTGCGCAACACCCCTCCCACCCCGTCGAGTCAGCGCTGCCGCCTTGGGGCATCCGAACGGTGATCAGTTGGCCAGCACCCGCGCCATCAGGGCTGGATCGACGGATCCACCCGACACGACCGCCGCGACCGTTGCACCGCGCGGCGCCAAGTCGTGCATCCAGGCTGCGGTGGCGACGGCGCCGGACGGTTCGGCGACGAGGCGTCCCTCCACCGCGATGTGACGCACCGCCGCAAGAATTTGTTCCTCGGAGACTGTCACAACGTCGTCGACGTAGCGCCGGATGTGTTCCCAGGGGTGGACGCCGACGGCCGGCGTGCGGAGCCCGTCCGCGACCGTGCGGTAGGTGAGCTTGGTGTCCCAGGTGATGCGGCGCTGCTCGCGCAGGCTTTCGGCAGCGTCGGCCGCGAGTTCGGGTTCGACGCCGATCACCTGCACCTCGGGGCGCAGCGACTTGATGGCAGTCGCGATTCCGGAAATGAGCCCGCCACCCGAGATGGGAACGAGGACGACGTCGAGGTCGGGCAGCTGCTCGATGAGTTCCAGGCCGACCGTGCCCTGACCGGCGATGATGCGGACGTCGTCGTAGGGCGGTACCTCAACGTAGCCGTGTTCGGCAGCGAGTTCCACGGTGCGGCTGTCCCGTTCAGATGCTGGCACAAGCACCACTTCGGCGCCGAGCGCGCGAACGGCTGCCACCTTGGTGGGCGGGGCGGCGTCGGGCATGACGATGACGGCGTGCAGGTCGAGCCGTTTGGCCAGCCAGGCGACGGCGCGGGCGTGGTTGCCTGAGGACTGGGCGATGATGCCGCGTTCGCGGGACTCATCGAGTACCTGGGAGATGGTGTTGTAGGCGCCGCGGAGTTTGAAGGCGCCGGTCGGCTGCAGGGATTCGGCTTTCAGGTGCAGGATGTCGGACGGTCGGTCCGGATGAGGCAACGCGATGATCGGGGTGCGTAGCACCAGGTCCTGGATTCGGTCGGCGGCGGCTCGGATGTCGTCGAGAGTAACCAGCTGGGTTTCGGTGCCCGAGGTTGGCTTGTCCGCTGTGGCATAGGCGTTATCCATAGGTGGATCCTACGCGGTGGTGTCGGAGCGGCAAGCGGTTGCCGAATCTGTTAAGGATCCGGTCGCTATTCGCAGCCCACCCCGTCGCCGTCTCGGTCCAGATGGGTGCCGTAGCCGGGCTGCCCCCGGTAGACCGGCGCAGCTCCCGCATTCCGGGCGGCCGTGCAGTTTTCGTAGTAGGCCGCAGGGGCTGGGACGGGAACCGGTTCAGGCACGGGTGCGGGTGCGGGTGCTGGTGCGGGTGCTGGGGCGGGCTCGGGAGCCGGTGCTGGTTCCGGTGCTGGCGCTGGTGCTGGTTCCGGCGTGGCGACGGGCGCGGCCTGGCTGGTGGGTGCCATCGTGTCGGAGCAGTCAGCAAGAACTCGGGCCATGGCGTCGCGCTCGGCCTGGGTGACCCAGAGCGTATAGGTGGCTTTCACCGAGATCTGCCGGGCCACATACTCACAGCGGAACGACTGGTTGGGCGGCAGCCAGGTGGCGGCGTCGCCCGCCCCCTTTTGAGCGTTGGTGGGACCGTCGGTCGCCTGGAGGTTCAGCGGATCGTTGGCGAAGGCAAGCCGCTGGCCGGCGCTGAGCTGCTGGGCGCCCTTCTGCCAGGCATCGGACAGTGCCACCACGTGGTCGATCTGGACGTCGATGCTGGTGGACTGCCCACGGAAGAAGTCGATGGTGGTGCCGGTATACGGGTCGTCGAGGATACCCGATTGGACCTTACACGGCACCGAATTGGCGTGAACGATCGCTGTCAGGTCTCTGTTCAGCATGTCGTTACGTGTATCGCAGCCGTTGCGGTCGACGTCGGCCCAGGCTTGACCGAACTGGTCGCGGTCGTAACCGGTTTTTGGTGCCCTGCCCTTCACAGCCAGGGTATCCAGCAGATCGAGGGCACGAGTGCCGTACTCGGGCTGGTTTTCGGGTGCGCTCGGGTCGCCGTCCGCGGCAACCACTTCGGCACTGTCGAGCGGAGCAACATCCTGGCTGGGTGTCGGGGCCGGGGTGGGAGTCGGGGTGGCAGTCTCCCGGGGAGTGGCGGATGGGGTTGGAGACGCGGTGACGTCGTCGACCGGGGCCGAGGTGGTCTCTTCGGCGACCGCGGCGGGTGTGGTGTCGCTCGGCGGTGCCAGGACCGCTCCGACCATGAAGGCGACCAGCGCCGCCGCCATGGTGATGGCACCCATCTTGCGGCCGGCGATGCCAGCCCATGACGGCCGATTGGTGACCACTACATAGAGACCCGTAAAGAACGTCACCAGACCTGCCATGGTGACTGCGCCGCTGAGTCCACTGCTCAGGAATCCAAGCACCACGAGGAAGAGGCAGGCACCCGCTGCCACCGCCGTCGAAATCTTGATCTTCGGCTTGTCCGTCGGTGGAGTGGATGGGGGTGGCGTGTTTGAGGCAGGCGGCAGCGACGGATAGTTCAAGTGGTTCCCCCAGGATAGTGATCGTTTGGGTAGCCTACCTGTTGCCTGGGCGCACCAGTGTCAGGCCAGTCCGTCCTGTCGGGCAATGATGGCGGCTTGCGTGCGTGACTGACAACCGAGCTTGGTCAGCACCCGCGACACATGGGTTTTCGTGGTTCCCGGGGAAATGCCCAGGCGCGCGGCAATGTCCCGGTTGGAAAGCCCTTCGGCGATTAGGCCCAGAACCTCGCTCTCCCGCTCAGTCAGCTGGTCCCCCGGGATATCAAGGTCGTCGCTGTTGTGCAGGGCGACGGCGGCGGGCAGCTTCTGGGGTTCGGCTAGCCCTCTTTTCGTTTCCCGATCGAGTGAAACATACGCGTCGAGCAGCCGCCGAGTGGCTTCCGGGGCAATCACAGCGTCTCCCGCGGCCACCCTGCGCACAGCATCGAGCAGTGCTGCCGGTTCTGCCGTCTTCAGCAGGAACCCGGCCGCACCGGCTCGGAGCGCGCCGAAAATGTACTCGTCGACGTCGAACGTGGTGAGGATGAGGACCTGTGCCAGACCCGCGCCGATGATGGCCTGCGTGGCCGCAATCCCATCCATTCCCGGCATCCTCACATCCATCAGCACGACGTCGGGGTGCAACGCGGTTGCGTTGGTGAGTGCTGCATGACCGTCTGAGGCTTCGCCCACCACCGCAACGTCCGGCGACGATTCAAGGATGAACCTCATGCCTGCCCTGATCGCCGAGTGGTCGTCGACGATCAGCACCCGGATGGGCGCATTTTCCGGGGTCATGGCGCAACCATAGTGCCGATTGAGGCCAGCGGGAGGGTCGCCGTCACCGTCCATTGGCCGTCGCTGCTGCTCGCGGATACCTGCCCGCCGATTGACGCTGCGCGCTCCTTCATGGAGATCAACCCCAGGCCCAGACCGGGTGGAGTTCCCAGGCCAGGGCCTGGACCGGGGGCTTCGCCATCCTTGAGCGGGTTGCGGACCCGGATACTCACGTCGGCTCCTCCTTCAACCGTGGCCACTTCCAACAGCACCTCGCTACCGGGAGCGTGCTTTGCCGCGTTGGTGAGCGCCTCCTGCACGATCCGGTAGCCCACCAACTCGGTCGCTGCGCTGGGCCGTGCGGCCGGACGGGCCGACAACCGGTCGGTGGCGGTGACCGACAGCCCGTTCTCCCGGGCCTGGTCCAACAGCGGTTGCAGGTGGGAGAGCCGGGGCAGGTGGGCGACGGCGTCGTCGGCCTTCGACCTGGCGCCGGTAGTGGAACCGGCCCAGCCGTCCGGCTCAGGGACCGTTTCAGTGTCCGCTTCAGTGTCCTCTTCGGTGTCCCCTTCGGGGGCGCGAAGCAACGTGATCATGGTGCGCATGTCCGCCATGGATTCGAGAGCTGACCGGCGCACCTGGGCAAGGGCCGCGCGGTCCTTGGCTTCGGCCGCCGGGGTGGCCAGAGCACCGCCGGAATGAAGGGCGATCGCCGAGAGATGGGAGGCGACGACGTCGTGCAGGTCCCGGGCGAGGGAGTCCCGTTCCTGCCGGATGGCCTGCTGTCGGCTGGCCAGGGAGAGCCGTTCGACGACGTCGGCGCGGGCGGCGGCGACGGTCGCCAGTTCGGTTTTGCGTCGCACATCCATCGCCCACCACAGCGGGCAGATGAACAGGACCGCTTGCTGCAGGCCGATCAACACGGTGAGTCGGAGGTCGGCGGTTTCGGCGAGTCCATAGATCATCGGCGCGGCCACCAACGCGCCGCCAACACCCCACAGCGCCCGACGTACCCGCACGGAGCAGATCAGGGCCGCCGTATAGAGGAGGTCAAAGAACGGCAGGAGGATGGCGATGCTGCCACCGAGCAGAAGGTCGACGGCGAGCGCCAGGAATCCGACGACAAGTGTGGCCAGGGGTGCGCGCCGCTTATAGACCAGCGCCGCACAGGCCACGGTCAGCGGGATCGCGAACCACCAGCGGTCGGTTCCGGTTAGTTGCACCAGCCCTGCCTGGTCGCCCCACACTTCGGTGAGTCCCAACCCGATCAGCACTAGACCGCAGACGAGGGTGATCGTTGCGGTGAGTGCATCACGGCGTTGGCTGGTGTTGTCCATCAGTTCATTGCATCATGTCGGCGTTATGGGCGGGTCAGTCGAAAGAGGTATAGGCAACGTCGGGGTCATCCTTTCCGCAGACGACGTCGGGCCGCGCAGGTCCGTAGTGTCCTTCGCATGACCCTTGCACTTGCCGGAGCACTGGCTGCCCTCGCCTTGATCGACTCCACCAGTTTTGGCACCCTGATGATTCCGCTGTGGTTGATGCTGGCACCGGGGCGGATGCGCGTTGGCCGCATCGTGGTGTTTCTGGTGACCGTCGCTGCCTTCTACTTTGGGGTGGGGCTGGCGATCATGTTCGGTGCCGAGGCAGCGGCGGCTCAGCTAGGAGACTTCTTCAGTTCACGCCTCGCCCTCACCGTGCTGTTTGCCGCCGGTGTCGGGCTGGTCATCTGGAGTTTCCAGTTGGAGGCGAAAGCCAAACGGGAGAAGAAGGAGGGTGCGCCGCCGTCGGCCCGGATCCTGCGATGGCGTGACCGGGCGGTCGGGTCAGAATCATCCGGTGCCGCAGGCGTCGTCGGGTCCGGCAGCGTCGGCGGGTCCGGCAGCGTCGCCCTGATGGGCCTGGCGGTGGGAGCCGGGACCGTCGAGGTGGCAACGATGCTTCCCTATCTGGGGGCGATCGGGCTGCTGACCACGTCGGACGTGGGGTGGCCGATGACCGCCGGGGTACTGGCCGGGTACTGCCTCGTGATGATCCTTCCGGCGCTGGCCATTTTGGTGCTGCGGCTGGTGGCGTCTCGTTGGGTTGATCCGGTGCTGAGGAAACTTGACCGCTGGTTGACCCGCAACTCCACCAATACCCTGTCCTGGGTGGTGGGTATCCTCGGCGTCCTGTTGGTGGTCAACACGGCGGGAGAAGTGCTCTAGCTCGGGAGACTGAATTTCGTTGTCCCTGTTCCCGGCAACTGGCAGTATGTGGCGATGGACGAGAGCGAGATTATTGAGTTCGTTTCCGCGCTGCCGGGCGTCGTGTCGCTCACCGCGAGTGCTGCGGATGGTTCGCCCGAGAGCGCGTGGGGAGATACCTTCTTCACTTACGATCCCGACGGCGACATCCCCGCCACTCACCGGTTCCCTTTTGCGACGATTGTTGGCTCCAATTACAAGGGATTCGATGAGGCGTCCGATCTTGACCGGCCGGGGGTCTTCAGGGTTAATGTCGCAGTCGGTCGATCGTGCTTTGAAACGCTTTTCGGGCGGTCGCCGAAGGATGCGGCCGAGCACCTTTCGCAGTACGACGTCGCAGCGTCGGACGTCCTGTTTCCGCACCCGAACTACGCGTCGCAGGCCTGGGTGTCAGTCATCAATCCGGCGGAGCAGACCACGGCTGAGCTGAGGTCACTGCTGGAGCTGGCTCACGATCTCGCGCGGAAGCGGCACGACCGGCGGGGCTAGAGGTGCTCACTAATGGGACGGATATCCTTTCCACCGGCGCATACCTGGTTGGCGAGCGAGTTCGCTCCACCCCAAGCGACAAAGAAGTGATCCCGGTTGAGGTGCCCCATCTCGGCTTCTCGCTGCTGAGCTGCCGGTAGCGGAAGAACTGGCACCGCGAGGACATGTGTTGCCGATAATCCCACACCGATGTCCGGGTCGACCACTCCTGGCCCACGGTTGCCCCTAGCCGCCAAGCTCAAACCGGAGTAGACAGTGGCTATGAGCAAATCACGGGGGGCCGCAGCACTATTGGCCGAGGCGCTGGGGATTGTCTTGGGAACCGAACAGATCCCGCTTCGTCTGCGGGCCTGGGACGGCTCGGAGGCCGGCCCGGCAGAGGCGCCGGTGATTGAGTTCCGGTCCCGGCGAGCACTGCGGCGAATGCTTTGGTCTCCCGGCATGCTGGGTCTAAGCCGGGCCTACGTCGCCGGTGATATCGACGCTCCCGGCGACCTCTACGCAAGCTTCACCGCTCTGAGCGCCGTCGGTAAATTCGCCGAACTGGAACCCTTCAGCCCCCTGACCCTCCGCGAGCGCGCCAGGTTGCTGCGCATAGCGGTCCGGCTCGGTGCCATTGGCCGCAACCCCGCGCCCCCGCCCGAGGAAATCACGATCGACCGGGTCGGACGGAAACACTCCAAGAAACGCGACGCCGTCGCCATCTCCCATCATTACGACGTCGGCAACGACTTCTACGCGCTCGTCCTCGGCCCGTCCATGGTCTACTCCTGCGCGGTCTGGGACTCCCCCGAAACCGGTCTTGACGCGGCTCAGGAGGCGAAACTCGATCTGGTCTGCCGGAAACTCGGCCTGGAACAGGGGATGCGGGTACTCGATGTCGGCTGCGGTTGGGGCAGTTTCGCGCTGCATGCGGCGGAACGCTACGGGGCCGACGTCGTCGGCGTCACCCTGTCCGCCGAACAGGCGGAGCGTGCCCGCAAACGGGTGTCCGAGGCCGGGCTCACCGAGCAGGTGGAGATCCGGGTGCAGGACTACCGCGACGTTGACGACGGCCCTTTCGACGCGATCAGTTCCATCGGCATGTCCGAGCATGTGGGGCGCGACCAGATTGCCGGGTATTCGGGCCACCTGTTCGGCCTGCTGCGCCCCGGCGGTCGACTGCTCAATCACGCCATCTCCTGGAATGCCGGTGACACGATGCGCCCGGACCCCGATTCGTTCATCCCCAAGTACGTCTTTCCCGACGGCGAGATGCTCAGCCTCACGGTGATGGTCGGTGCCCTGGAGTCGGCGAAGTTCGAGGTGGTCGACGTCGAAGCGTTGCGTCAGCACTACGCGCTTACCCTCCGCGCGTGGGTGCAGAACCTTGAAGATCATTGGGACGAGGCGGTCGGCCTGACAAGCGAGGGTCGGGCCCGGGTGTGGCGCCTCTATATGGCGACCAGTGCACTGGGATTCGAGAACGGGCTGACTGGCGTGAACCAGGTGTTGGTGCAGCGTCCCGGCGGGGCCCAGCCGCCGCTGCGGCGGACGGATTGGCTGTAGGCTGGCCGCTAAACGCCTGCAGCGCCTGGCTGCGGTCAACCCGCGAAAGGCAGCAATGACGCTTGCGACAGTCTTGAGGAACGGCCACGTGTTCGACGGCGAACGCTTCCTCCCCGGCCAAACCGACGTCGTCATCCGCGACGGGATGATCGAAGCTGTGGGCCGCGACGCCGGTTCAGTCGACGCGTATGCGGAGGCCACGGTGGTGGATTGCGCTGGTCATACGGTCCTTCCCGGCCTGATCGACCTGCACGTTCACGTGATGACCTCCACTCCCGGCTCCATCCAGGCGATGGTCGATCCCTACTCGCTGCAGTTCTACGAGTCCGTGCGGAACCTCGAGGCAACCCTCCGCGCAGGTGTCACCACCGTGCGCGACGCCGGTGGCGCTGACCTGGGTGCGAAACAGGCGGTCGAAACCGGGGTTGTCAAAGGTCCACGGCTCCGCATCGCCGTCAGCATCATGTCCCAGACCGGTGGTCACGGCGATCTGTGGCACCCGTCGGGACTCGACTCCCCCGACTTTGGGCCTCATCCCGGCCGTCCCAGCGGCATCGCCGACGGCGTCGAGGAAGTCCGGAAGGTCACTCGCACGCTCCTGCGGGCCGGCGCCGACCAGATCAAGATCTGCTCCACCGGCGGGGTGCTCTCGCCGACCACCGACCCGAGGCACTCCCAGTTCACCCCCGCGGAGATCGCCGTCGTCGTTGAGGAAGCCGGGATGCAGGGCAAATACGTGATGGCCCACGCGCAAGGCACCGCCGGGATCATCAACGCGCTGCGGGCGGGCGTGCGGACCATCGAGCACGGCATCTATCTCACCGACGAGGCAATCCAGCTGTTCCTGGACACCAAGGCTTACCTGGTGCCCACCCTTTCAGCTCCGCTGGCTGTCATCCGCAAGGACGAATCCGGCACCAGCGGCCTGTCGCAGCAGGTCATCGACAAAGCCCAGCAGGTGGCGGAAGACCACCGCCAGTCGGTCGCCCGTGCCATCGCCGCGGGTGTCAGGGTTGGCATGGGCACCGACGCGGGGGTCGGCGCGCACGGGGACAATCTGGAGGAACTCGCCCTGATGGCCGACGCCGGCATGACCCTTGAGCAGGTGTTGGCCGCTTCCACGTCGGTGCCGGGCGAACTCATCACGCCCCTCAACTCCGTGGGCCGGTTGGCAGAGAAGCACCTGGCCGACGTCGTTGTGCTTAACGGCCAACTGGAATCGGCGGAGCAGTTGGCTGGTCTGAGCTCCATGATCGGGCAGGTCTATCAGGGTGGCGTGCTGCAGTTTCCGGAGGGGTAGCGGTCACGTGGCCTTGCGGGGGTAGCTCGCCTATCGAGTTCTCGTAGGTAGGCTGCTTCCCTCATCTTCACAATTGGCTGACCCTTGGCACGGACAATCAAGTGGGGTCACGCGGGCTGTATTGAACGCAATAGACGGCTCGCAGAGTCATTGTTTGGGATCGAATATTTGTTCGAGAGATTTGTCCACATAGCCTCGAAATCCGCAGGAATGTCGGTGCGGTTTGGGACAATAGAGGTATGGACGGCAGCGCAGCTCCATCACCGCAACGGAAGGGAATCCCCTCCCGGATAGCGGCTCCGCCCGGAGGTGCTGGTCGGGTGAGCGGGCCAGACGGCGGCGCCCGTTCCGGTGCTACTTCTGCGACCGCGTCCTCGGCTGGAAGTGCTGGTAGCAGCATTGTTGTCGGGGACATGAGGGCGGTGGCGGTAGCTTTGTCGTCATTGGAGCCGGCTGGTGATGCGGCGGGGTTGATTGATCAGCTGCGTGAGCTGGAGGATCTGAAGTCGGCGATCGCTGGGGTGCAGGCCCACATCACTGTCGCGGTCGACGTACTGGAGCGCCAGGCTCAAACCCTGGCCGGGGTGCCCGTTACTGAGCGGGGGAAAGGGGTGGGGGCGCAGATCGCGTTGGCCCGCCGTGAGTCCCCGTCCCGGGGTAGCCGCCTCCTTGGATTGGCGAGGGCCCTGGTCACGGAGATGCCCCACACCCTCGCCGCCCTGCATCAAGGCCAGCTCAATGAGTGGCGTGCCACCCTGTTGGTGAAGGAAACCGCGTGCCTGTCCGCTGCTGACCGGACAGCCGTCGACGAGGACCTCGCCCCCGACACCGGGGTGTTCGAGGGGTGTGAGGATAAGACGATTGTCGCGGCGGTGAAAGTCGCCGCGTACCGGAGGGATCCCCGGTCGGTGGTGAACCGGGCCGCCCGTGCGGTGACGGAACGGTGCGTGAGTATCCGCCCCGCACCGGAGACCATGGCCTACCTCACCGCCCTGCTGCCGGTGAAGGAAGCCGTCGGCACCTATGCGGCCCTGACCCGCCGCGCCGACACCACCCGGGCCACCGGCGACCCACGGTCTCGGGGCCAGATCATGGCCGACACCCTGGTTGAACGCGTCACCGGGATCTCTGGGGGTGTCAGCCGGGTCGAGTTGCAGGTCATCATGACCGACCGTGCCCTCTTCCAAGGCGACAGTGAACCAGCCAGGATCCCCGGCTACGGCATCATCCCCTCCCGCTGGGCCCGGAACCTCCTCACGGTGGCAGAGATGACGGCCGACGGATCGACCGGCTTGAGCACCACCGAGCCCGGGCCTGGCAGAAACGGCCCAGACCCCGCCACAAAGGACCCGGCAGAATCGACCGGCCCGGCAGAGCCGACCCAGTCCGGGAAAATGGGTTCCGCCTTCGATGTGTGGGTGCGCCGGCTCTATACCGCCCCTTCGACGGGGGAGTTGGTGGCGATGGACTCCACTGCACGGCGTTTCACGAAAGCCCAACGCCGGTTCATCACCGCCCGGGATGACACTTGCCGGACCCCGTATTGTGATGCCCCGATCCGGCACTTCGACCACATCATTCCGTGGCATCGCGGCGGGCCCACCACCATTACCAACGGGGCAGGGCTCTGCGAAGCGTGCAACCACACCAAAGAACTCCCCGGTTGGACGGTGCGGCTGCAACCCGGTCAACGACACAAGTCTCGACATGCGCTACGGCTCACCACACCTACCGGCCATAGCTACGACTCCATCGCCCCACCCTTACCCGGAACTGGGATTGGCGGTGCCGGCAGTGGCCGCAAACTAACTGAGCGAGTGCAGCTGAAGGCTTTGAGGAGAATTCGATCTCGTCCTTGATTACGCCCGCCGTTGATCATGAAGGTTACACATCACGCCGTTGGCATTGTCAGCCTCGGACTTCACGACTGCGGTAACGCGTTGCACTCGCTCGGCCACCGCTCACCTCGATACAGGACGGTCCTGCATCTCACACTTCTTCACCACCAAGGCCGGTCAAAAGGTTCTAGGACGAAAGCAGCAACGGTTATACGAGTAGACGCTGCAAATCGACAAGTACTCGCTACTCTGCCGCTTTCGTTGAATACTCAATAAGTTCACTTCTGAACGATCCACAACATTTGTCTCGTTCGTCTCATTCGTCTCAGGAGTCTCAATGCCAATCAATCCGAGTAACAGTCCCGCGCGCCGTCTCGCCATCGCAGTGATCCTGCCTGGTCTTCTCTCGGGAATGCTGGTGTTTTCAGCACCAGCCGCCGCGGCACCGAACACCCAGTCAGGTATCTGCAACGGGGTGGTAAACCAACTGGCGCATCGCGGCACAGTGCAAGGGAACCTCCTGAAGGCGGCAGCCAAGAAGAACGTCGAAGCTATTGCGGCATTGCAGGCTGAGCGGACCACGCTGCAGACCACCGCCCAAAAGCTGGCGGCGGAAATCGCCACTGCTGACGCGTCAATTGCGGCGTTGGATACCAAGGCAATTGAGCTTGACGCAGACATCATCGACGCCCGGGAAAAGCTGGCAGCTTTGGCCCTTGAGCAATCAGCAACAGCGCAGGACATCACCGACGCCAACAAAGCAATCGCCGAGCTTGAAACCTCCCGATCGAACACTGGGGAAGAACTCGTACCGCTGCAACTAAGCCTGGCAACCCATCAAGGGACCGCCGAGGGCTTGGCCAAGGAGGCGATGACCGTCGGAGAGCAGCTCGACCGGAAGCAGATTCTGCTCGCTGCAGCAGAAGAGGAATTGGCCGAACTGACTTCGGTCGCGGATGCCTCAGCAGCCGACGTCGATGCCAAGCAGGGGACGCTCGGCGCAGCCCAACGCGATCTGGTGGCGTTGGAAGAAGCTTCGGCCAACACAGCTGCCGCGGTCCAGAGCGCAACCATCGCCGTCAGCGACGCGGAAGCTGAACTCCAACGACTCGACGACGCCGGCACCTCAGCACAGGATGACCTCGATGCCCAGTCGGCCGCCATCGCAACGGCGATAGCGGAACTGACAAAGCTTCAGGACGATGCGTTTAAGACCGCTGACGCCCTGACGGCTCAGAACACCGCGGTCAGCGAGGCGGAGATCGCGCTTCGCGATGCTCAGACCGCCGCTGACTACGACGCCGACGCGGTTGCAGCAGCCTCCCAACAGATTGCCTCCGCCGAATCGGCACTTCTGGACCTGCAAGACGACGCGGAGCAGGCGGCTTCCGCGGCCGCAGCGAACGCTGCCGCGCAGCAGGCCGTCGGGACCCAAATCCTGGACCTGCAGAGCGAAATTGCCACAGCGGATAAGGCTATTGCCGCGTTGAGGAGCAAAATAACGGATGCACAGGACTCGCTCAGCGTCCTCACCGCGAGTAAAACAGTCTTGACCGAGCAGATTGCCACGCTAACAACCCAGATCGACGCCATTAACGGCAATTCCAGCGCCAAGCGGGATCTTCAGAAACTCCGTGCCGACAAGCAGACTGAGTTGACAGCATTGAATGTTCAGATAACCGACAAGACCAGCACCATCTCCGGTCTACAGGGCGACCTTGCGACACTTCAGAAGAATGTGGATGCCCTCAACTCCGACCTTGTCCTCAAGCAGCAGGAAAGCAGTTCACTGCAACAGGAGGCGGCACCACTTCAGGCAGCACTTACCGCTGCGAATGACGCCGTCCTCGCTACCAACAGCCAGATTGCAACACTCCGTACCCAACTTCCGGCGCTGGAAGAGGCAGCAGACAATGCTCAGGCAGCGCTGACAACACGGGAAGATGAGCTCGCGTCACTGCAAAGCGAACTTGATGAGTTCGCGTCTGCCGCGTCGGAGGCAGCAAGCAAGGCAACAGCGCAGGAACAGATCGTTGCTGATCTACAACAAGCACTGCCGGCCCTGAGCGATGGCGTGGCTGAAGCCGAACAGGCGATTGATGATCAGCAATTGATCCTTGACGGATTGCGCTCCGACCTCACCGCGGCCACCACTGCCGCCGACGCTGCAGCGGAGTCGGTGGAGCAGAAGAAGACTGAAGTCGCGGGGCTGGACGCTGAACTGGCGAAGCTGCAGCAGGCAGCGGATGATGCCGCTGCAGCGGTCATCTCCAAGCAGGGCGAGGTATCCACTCTGAGCACCCAGGCGGAAGCACTGGTGGTCACGCTCACCGGATTGAACTCCCGGATCACATCGACGGAGGCTGAGGTCCTCGCATTGCAAAACCGGGTGGCCCCGCTGCTGGCGCAGTTGAACAATCTCAACGGTGAGATCAGCGCCGGTGAGACACAGTTGAAGACTTTGCAGGGACAGTTGGTTGCACTCGATCAGAAGGTGACCGATACGCAGACCACGCTGCGTGGATTGGAGGCACAGAAGAAGCAAGACAAGGACGCGATCAAAGCTCTGAAATCGACGCTTATCGGGTTGCAGGGTCAGCTTGGCGAGGTTCAGCAGCAGATCCGTGCGATCGACGGCCAGATCGCCCTCGGAGGTTGCGTCGCCTGAATCCTTCTAGGGATGCGCAGTCCTGGTAGCGGCTGACCGTGCTGAAATCGAACCCAGCACGGTCAGCAATACCAGCACCCCCGCGGCCCACGCCAACCCGGCATAGCCAATCAGCACCAGAGCCACACCGGAAGCCGCTCCCCCTGCAGCGCCGGCAAGGTTCATGATGAGGTCGGTCCGGCCCTGAATCTTCGGCCGGGCAGCACCGGTCGCAAGATCCGCCACCAGAGCCGACCCCGCGACAGTGGCCGCACTCCAGCCCAGTCCGAGGAACACCAGTCCCACGGTCACCAGGACCGGATCGTCCTCGCCCAACGCAACGATCGGCAGCGACACCGCGAACAGGCCCTGCCCAATCAGGATGGTCGCCACCCGGCCCACCCTGTCGCTGAGCCACCCGAAGACCGGCGACAGCGCAAACATCCCAGCAATGTGCAAGCTGATGGTCAGCCCAATAATGGTCAGCGTGACACCGTGATTGATCAGGTGCACAGGCGTCATGGACATCACCGACACCATCACCGCGTGGCTGATAGCGATGGAGCCAATGGCAAACACCAGCGGACCCCGCCCATGGATGGCGCCGGGAGCTGCCTCACTGGCATTCTCGGGAGCGTTGGATTTACTCAACAGATACGGGTCGGGGCGCAGGGCCACCAGGTAGACCGTCGCTGCGGCCAGCTGGGCAAACACAGCGATCAGGAAGGACCCCGTGAGCGACGGCATCTGCAGCGTCGACGCGATCGTCTCACCCGGCCCGATCAGGTTCGGCCCCAGCACAGCGCCGATCGTAGTGAACCAGACCACCAAGGAGAGGTCCCGCCCCCGATGCTGCGAACTCGCCAGGTCGGTGGCTGCGAATCGGGCTTGAAGATTCACCGCGGTGCCCACGCCGAGAAAGGCGAAAGCAAGCAACAGCAGAGGGAACGAGCTCAGCCACGCGGCAACGATAGCCACCACCGATCCCGTCGCCGCAAGAAGCGCACCAGTGGTCAGCGCCCGACGTCGGCCCAGCCGTTGCGCGAGCCGCGCCAGCGGAATGGCACTCGCCGCGGCACCCAGGGTGCTCAACGTCGTCGCCGTACCGGACAGCGCATCCGACCCGGAAATGTTGGCGGCCATCACCGCCCCGATCGAAACGGTGCACCCGATCCCGATCCCGCCCAGGATCTGCCCGACAATCAGCACCCAGACGGTACGCCGCTGGACGGCGACGATGTCGACCGTCGCCGTTACCGCCGATGTCGATCTCGATGCGGATGGCCCGGCGAACGCTCGCTTCGGTGGTTGGCTGCTAGTCATGGGAAGAGCGTAGCGGGAACCGGCTACGGGTGCGTGGGAGGGTATGCGTTTGAAAAGGCGCATGCGTTGCATGCGATGCATGCATTCTCAGTTTCGAAAAGTGCATGCAATGGATGCAGTGCATGCACAGTTTGAATCGGATATAGCACCGCACCTACCAAACCAGGCCCTCTATACCGACCGAAGGTGGCCGCCTTTTCGTCCAGCAGCGCCGACAGCTGCCAGCGCGGCCATGTAACCCTTGATATGCACAGCCGAGCCAAACCCGGAGCCCGGCTGAACCTTGGTCGCATCCACATGGCCGGCGAGCACCGCCTGCAGTTGATCCAGGATCTCCTCACGACCCAGCCCCTGCGTCCGCAGTCGCTGGGCTGCTTGCCACACTTGAGGTGGTTCATCGTTCCACAGCTGGGACACCACCAGTTCACGCAGCGCAGCGCTCCACACCGGAGAACCATCGGGTGCGGCACTGGAAGGATACTCGTCCATTCCCACCGTGTGCAGTTCCTTCAGCTCCCCCAGCACCAGCAACCGCAATTCGTGAGGCTTGTTCGCGTTCAGCTGCGGGTAGTCATCGTCGCCAATCCAGGTGCCAAAGTACGGCATCGCCAGTTGTCGACGGTCCATCGCAGCCTGCGCCTCCTCAAGGTTCGCCAGATCCAGTCCTTCAAGAAAGGCCATCCCCGGTGACCGTTCGTCCTCATCCGAGTTCCTCAATTCTTCAGCGTCGTCGAGAGCTTCCCCGACAGCATCCACCAGCAAGTCCACGGCCGCCTCGGGGAGCCCCATCTGCGCGGCGCACCAGTCAACCCACGCGTTGAGGAACCAGGGAAGTGCCTCCAACTCGACGTCGTCGAGCATCACTTTGCGCGGAAGGAACCATCCAACAAATGTGTCCATTTTCGGCGGACTCACACGCACCAGCCGGCCGCCGTCGTAGTCACGGCCAAAGCCAATCGCCAAGTCGGCAAGGCGAATGAACTGCTCTTTGAATGCCCGCGCCGATGCAGGAGCTATGTCCTGTTGAATGTCCCGCATGAACGTGGCAACCAACCGCTCGGACTGAACCTCATCAGCTTGAATTTGCGCCTTTTCTTCGGCTTCGCTCTGCGCCCTCCGCGTATTGAGGTCGACGACGCCGCTCTCCGGCAGCGCAAGTAACCGCTTCAGCGCCAAAGCCCGGTCCTGGTCGTAGGTGGGACCCACCTCCGGGTTGCTGGTGATGTCAGTGGCCGCGATGGCATCAAGGCCCAGCCGGCGTGCTTCCGACAGCCCAACCGGCACCACCGCTGCCCCAGCCATTCTCCATGCCGAGCGTTCAAGGGTCTTGAGGAGATTGCGTGCACTGTCGCTGAAGACCACCTCAGTGGCGTAGCCGCCCAGATGGTTGGTGTCGATGCTCAGGTACAGACCATGTTTACGTCGCCCGGCGCGGAACTCGATGACAATTTCAATGAAGTCACCGAATACGTCAGTAAGCATCCAGGCCGCAGTGGCTTCCAGTTTCCGCAGCGGGGCAAGCCAGGCAGGCGGTTCGACCCCGGCCTCGGCCAGCCGTCCGGCGGCGGCTGCGGCCTGGGCGTCACCGGGCGCATCGACTACCTGCGCCATCGCCCACAGCACCGCGGCTGAGGTCCGATTAGCTTGACGTTCAGCGTGGCCCACCCAGTCGCTGAACAATGTGTTGTCGATGCCTGCGCCCAGATTGGTGGTCTGGTGCATGCCTGCGTAGACGGCCGACGCCATCTGCTCCGATTCCAACGACGACGTCTGGTCCAAGTCCGCAGCGAAATGCGGCGCGACCCGGCGGTACAGTTCGGCGATGGGATTGGGCGGAGGGGCGTTTCGCCTCTCCTTGCCCGCTGATTTCGGCTTGCGCGTGCGGCTCTTAGGGCTCATCAATCGATGATGCCACCCTTGCCGCCCAAAAGTCTCGGATGAATAATTGTTGAACAATCCGTTAAACTCGTGCATCCTAGAGAGACCACTCAGGAGAGACGAGGATCACAATGGTGTACATCGACCTCAACAGCGACGTCGGCGAATCGTTCGGAAACTGGACCATGGGCGACGACGCCGCCATCTTCCGCTCCGTTTCCAGCGCCAACGTCGCCTGCGGCTTCCACGCCGGGGACCCCTCCACCATCGCGCAGACCTGCCGGGACGCCGTCGAAGCCGGCGTCACCATCGGCGCCCATGTCGGATACCGGGACCTGGCCGGATTCGGCCGCCGCTTCCTCGACCTCTCCTCCACAGAGCTCGCCGACGACGTGCTGTACCAAATCGGCGCCCTCGACGCGATCTCCCGGGCCGCAGGCGGCACCATCAAATACGTCAAACCCCACGGCGCTCTCTACAACACCATCGTCACCCACGAGGTGCAGGCCCAGGCAGTGGTCGACGCCGTCAAGGCGTTCGGCGGCGACCTCCCACTGCTGCTCCTCCCCGGGTCGGTAGCCCTCGACGCAGCAGAGAAGGCGGGCCTCCGCGGCGTGGCCGAAGCCTTCGCCGACCGCGCCTACAACCCCGACGGCACCCTGGTCTCACGCCGCGAATCCGGAGCCGTCCTCCACGACGAGGACGAGGTCGCCGCCAATATGGTCCGCCTCGCCACCGAGGGAGTCATCATCGCCCGCGACGGCTCAACCCTGAAGACCACCGCCGAAAGCATCTGCCTCCACGGCGACACCACCGGCGCGGTCTCCATGTCCGCCGCCGTCCGCCGCGATCTTGAGGCCGCTGGCATCGACATCCGGAGCTTCGTGTGACCCCTCCCGAGATTCGCTGGGCCGGGCCCCGTGCCCTCCTGATCCAGCTCGAATCGCTCGAATCGGTCCTCGCGGTCCACGCCCACCTGCAGCAGCACCCACTCCGTGGGCAGGTCGACGTCCTCGCCGCCGCCCGGACCGTGCTCGCCGTCTTCGACTCCGGCACCAGCGCCCGCGCCGCCCGGACCGCCGTCGCGCAACTGGACACATCACCGGCCGCTGACTCAGCGCCGGTCGGCGATCCGGTGCGGATCGAGGTGGTGTACGACGGCGACGACCTCGCCGAAGTGGGCCGCCTCACCGGCCTCGACCCTGACGGTGTCATTGCCGCGCACACCGGCCAACTGTGGACGGCTGCGTTTGGCGGCTTCGCCCCCGGATTCGCGTACCTGGTCGGCGAGAACGAGACGCTCACCGTTCCCCGCCGCACCTCACCACGCACCGCCGTCCCCGCCGGAGCGGTGGCGCTGGCCGGCAACTTCTCGGCCGTCTATCCGCGACGCTCCCCCGGCGGCTGGCAGCTGATCGGCAGGACCGCGTCCCGCCTCTGGGATCTGGGTCGGGACCAACCGGCCCTGCTCCGTCCGGGCACCGCCGTGCAGTACGTGGCTGTGCGGGAAACGGTCACGGTGTCAGACCCAGCAGCCGGTGCGGGGGCGTCGACGGACGCGCCCAGCGAAACCGGTCATTCGCTCGAGGTCCTCACGCCAGGACCGCAGTCACTGATCCAGGATCTGGGCCGACCCGGCCTCGGCGACGTCGGCGTCTCCAAAGCCGGCGCCGCCGATACCGCGAGCGCCCGCCAAGCCAACCGGCTGGTCGGCAACGCACCGGGCGACGCGGTGATCGAAACCATCCTCGGCGGCCTCACCGTCCGGGCCCACGGCGAACTCACGCTCGCCCTGGCGGGAGCCATCACACCCGTCGAGATCACCACCACCAACGACGCCGGCGGCGACAGCACCCGCACTGCACCGATGTGTTCACCGTTCGCGCTGCACGACGGCGAAACCCTCACCCTCGACCAGCCCGACGCCGGGCTACGCACCTACCTGGCCATCCGCGGTGGAATCGATGTGCCCGAAGTGCTGGGCAGCCGGTCCACCGATGTGATGTCGGGGATCGGACCGGATCCCCTCGCGGCCGGGGTGGTCCTGCCGATTGGGGCAATTGACCAGGGCCGCACGGTCGGCGCAGCGGAACCGTCGACCCTTCCCGACGCCGTCCGGCTGGGTTTGGAAACCCCTGTGCTCCTGCGGATCACCGGCGGCCCCCGGCACGACTGGTTTACTGACGAATCCCGGACCGCAATCACCAGCCAGACCTGGACCGTGACCGCCGAATCGAACCGGATCGGCGTCCGGCTCGCCACGGACGAGAACCAGGAAGCCGCAGAGCCGCTCGAACGCCTCACCGCCGATGAACTTCCCAGCGAAGGAGTCGTCGCCGGATCGCTGCAGGTGCCGCCCTCGGGGCTGCCCGTGCTGTTCCTGGCCGACCATCCGGTGACCGGCGGGTATCCGGTGATCGGCGTCGTCGTCCCCGATGACCTGCCGATCGCCGCCCAGCTGCCGCCCGGAACAGCGTTGCGGTTCCAGTCCGTCGACCCGGAGACTCTGCAACCCCTGACAAAGATACAGACCCCGATCACCACCCGACGCTCGTGAAAGTAGCAACCATGAAGAAGGTCCTGATCGCCAACCGCGGGGAAATCGCTGTCCGCATCGCCCGCGCGTGCACCGACGCGGAGCTGACCTCGGTGGCCGTGTACTCCGAGCCCGACGCCGACGCCCTCCACGTCCGGCTCAGCGACGAGGCCTACGCGCTGGGCGGGTCGGCCAGCGCCGACACGTACCTCAACATGGACAAGATCCTCGCCATCGCGAAGCAGGCCGGCGCCGACGCCGTGCACCCCGGCTACGGCTTCCTCTCCGAGAACGCCGACTTCGCCGACGCAGTGCAGGACGCCGGATTGATCTGGATCGGCCCGTCACCCGATGCCATCCGCAGCCTCGGCAACAAGGTCACCGCCCGCGAGATCGCGGTCAAGGTCGGCGCCCCGCTGGTCCCCGGTTCCGACGGACCGGTCGCCAATGCCGAGGAGGTCAGGGCCTTTGCTGAGGAGTTCGGCGTCCCCGTCGCCATCAAGGCTGCCTATGGCGGCGGCGGTCGCGGGATGCGGATCGCCCACCGGATGGAAGATATCGACGACGCGTTCGAGTCGGCGGTCCGCGAGGCCACCGTCGCGTTCGGACGTGGCGAGTGCTTCGCCGAACGGTTCCTCGACAAGCCGCGTCACGTCGAGGCGCAGGTGCTCGCCGATACGCACGGCAACGTCGTCGTCGTCGGCACCCGCGACTGCTCCCTTCAGCGTCGCAACCAGAAACTTGTCGAAGAGGCCCCCGCCCCGTTCCTGACCGATGATCAGCGCAGCCGCATCCACGAGTCGGCCCGCGCCATCTGCCGCGAAGCCGGGTACACCAGCGCGGGCACCGTTGAGTATCTGGTGGCGCCCGACGGCGTGATCTCCTTCCTGGAGGTCAACACCCGCCTGCAGGTGGAGCATCCGGTGACCGAGGCGACGTCGGGCATCGACCTGGTCCGCGAACAGTTCCGGATCGCCGCCGGCCTGCCCGTCAGCATCACCGAGGATCCGGCGCCGCAGGGCCACGCCATCGAGTTCCGGCTCAACGCCGAGGACGCCGGCCGCGGGTTCCTGCCCTCCCCCGGCCCGATCGACGTATTCGAGGCGCCCACCGGTGCGGGCATCCGCGTGGACACCGGGGTGCGCTCCGGCTCCAGCGTCCCCGCCGAGTACGACTCCCTGATGGCCAAGCTCATCGTCCACGGCGAAGACCGGCCGCAGGCCCTCCGCCGGGCCCGCGCTGCGCTCGACGAACTGCGGATCGAAGGCCTCCCCACGGTGATTCCTTTCCACCGCGCGGTGGTGCGGGACCCCGACTTCACCAACCCGGAACGGCTCGGCGTCTACACCACCTGGATCGAGAATGCCTTCGCTGAACGGTTGGACGCTGCGTTGTCGAGTGGCACCACCGGTCCACTCGCCCGCAGGGAAACCCTCACCGTGGAAATCGACGGCAAAGCGGTCCAGCTGGGATTGCCTCCCGAGGTCTTCGCCGCCCTGATGAACGGTGGCGGCAACGCTAACGGAAGCGCCGCCGCACAGTCCCCCGATACTGCAGCGAACGACGACGGCGCAGTCACCGCTTCGATGGGCGGCACCCTGGTGAAGTGGCTGGCCGACGACGGCGCCACGATCACCGCGGGCCAGCCAGTCGCCGTCGTGGAGGCCATGAAGATGGAAACCGAGGTGCTCTCCACGTCAGCCGGCACGTTCCAGCGCGGCGGGCAGGAGCCGGGTGGCGCCGTCGCGCGCGGAGAAATCCTGGGGAAGGTTCTCAGCACGGTCGGCTAACATCTGTTGGTGACGAGGGTGGGGGAAAACAATGGCTATCGAAGCAGCCACGGAGCTGGATAACGGGGCAACAGGATCGGGTTCGGGTTCGGGTTCGGGTTCAGGATCGGGATCGGCAGGCTCAGGGTCGGCCGAGCACGCGCACACGGCGGCGTGGATCGCGACCGTCCTGCGGGGTCGGATCGCCGCCGGCGAGCTGACGCCGGGGTCCAAGTTGTCGGAGCAGTCGTTGTCGACGGCGCTCCGCGTTTCCCGCAATACCCTGCGTGAAGCGTTCTCCACGCTTGCCAGCGAGTCGATTGTGACGCGGATTCCCAATCGCGGCGTGTTCGTGGCATCCCCGGGAGCCGAGGAGGTACGCGAGATTTACCGCGTCCGCCGGATGATCGAACCCGCCGCCGCCCTGTGGGGCGAGGTCACCCCCGAGGTCCTTGAGAACATGGAAGCCATTGTCCGGCGGGCCCAGGCGGCGCGCGACGCCGGATCGGTGCCCGACATGGCCGACGCCAACCAGGCGCTGCACAGCGCCGTCGTCGGCCTGACCGGCAGCGAATCGCTGCGCACGCTGATGGACCGGGTGCTCGCCGAGATGAGGCTGGTGTTCCACGCGATGGCGTCGGCCCCTGACTTTCACAGCCACTATGTGGACCGCAACGTGCAGCTGGTCGAGCGGCTCCGGGCCGGGCAGCGTGACGAAGCCGCTGCAGGGCTGCGTGCCTACCTGGACTCGGCCGAGGCCGAGCTCCTGGGCCACCTCGCCGACGAAGCGTCCTAGGACACCAACAGTCAGGGCACCAGGTAGTCGCTGTCCCGGGCGTCCGTGATGAGCATGTGTCCCGGTGCGTGGCCGATTGCCAGCGGCGGCCGTGACTCCATCACCGCCGCCTGCGGGGTGACCCCGCAGGCCCAGAACACCGGAAGATGACCCTCGGGGATCTGCACCGCGTCCCCAAAGTCCGGTGAACCCAGGTCGACACCCAGCTCCTCCGGATTCCCCACGTGTACGGGTGCTCCGTGGACAGCGGGATACCGGGAGGTGATGCGGACGGCGTCGGCCACCTGGGCTGCCGGAACCGGACGCATGGACACCACCAGCGGCCCGGACATGGCACCAGCCGGGGCTGCCTCCCGGTTCGTCCGGTACATCGGCACGTTCACGCCCTGGTCGATGTGCGCAATCCGGACGCCGCCGTCCTGCAGCGCGGTCTCGAAGGTGAAGGAGCAGCCGAACAGGAATGTCACCAGGTCATCGCGCCAGTGCTCGGTAATGTCGGTGGGCTCGTCCACCAGGACGCCGTCGTGATAGACGGTGTACTTGGGGACGTCGGTCCGGATGTCGCCGCCGGCCAGCAGCGGCCCGGTGGTTTCGCCCGGCTCCAACACTCCGAGGATGGGGCACGGCTTTGGATTCCGCTGGGCGAACAGGAGCAGATCGAACGCCTGCTCCCGCGGGATCGCCAACACGTTCACCTGCGCGTAGCCGCGGGACCAGCCCGACGTCGGGCTCACCAGTCCGGCGCGGAAGGCGGCACGCGCGTCGGCGGGCAGCATCGCGGCCGGGTCAACCGGCAGCTTGATCAGCCCCACAGCTGAGCCAGCCCGGTGATGGAGGTGTAGCCGAGAAACAGGGTGAGGAACCAGGTGATGATGCCGACAATCAGCAGCCACTTGGGGTAGACGTAGCCGTGCATCAGGTCGCGGCGACGCCAGGCGACAAAGAGCAGCACGCCGAAGCCGACCGGCAGAATCAGCCCATTGAACGCGCCTGCGAAGATCAGCAGTTCCTGTGGTGCCTGGCCAAGGAACAGGTAGGCCACGGCGCAACCGGCGATGAACGCGACGGTGATGAGGTTCCGCTTGCGTTCGGGTGTCTTTGAGGTGGTGATGAAGGAGACCGAGGTGAACGCGGCTCCGATCACCGAGGTGATTGCGGCGGCCCAGAGGACGATGCCGAAGACCCGCATGCCGATCTCACCGGCCGCAATACCGAAGGCCTCTGCGGCCATGTTGTCGCTTGTCAGTACCGCACCGCCGGCGACGACGCCGAAGATCGCGAGGAACAGCAGCACCCGCATGACTCCGGTGACCAGGATGCCGATCACCGAGCTGCGGGTGATTTCTCCCACGTTGTCCGGACCGGTGACCCCGGAGTCGAGCATGCGGTGGGCACCGGCGTAGGTGATGTAGCCACCAACGGTGCCGCCCACCAGGGTGGTGATGATGAGGAAGTCGATCTGTTCGGGGAGGATCGCGTTCTTGAGGGCTTCACCGACGGGAGGAGCGGCGACAATGGCCACGTAGATCATCAGGAGGATCATGATGGCGCCGAGGAACACCACAATCCGGTCCAGCGCCATGCCAGCCTTTTTGCTGACGAAGATCATGATGGCGATGACGGCGGAGATCGCGCCGCCAATCTTCGGGTCGATACCGAGCATCGCGTTGGCGCCGAGCCCGGTGCCGGCGATGTTGCCGATGTTGAAGACCACACCGCCAATGAAGACCAGGCCGGCCAGGAACCAACCGACGCCGGGAAGGACCTTGTTGCCGAGCTCATGGGCACGCAGCCCGGAAACGCCGATGACCCGCCAGACGTTCATCTGCACGGCGATGTCGATGAGGATCGACGCCAGGATGGCGAACGCGAACGCTGCGCCGATCTGGGCGGTGAACACTGTGGTCTGGGTGATGAAGCCCGGCCCAATGGCGCTGGTCGCCATGAGGAACATGGCGCCCAGGAGCGCGGTGCGCCGAGCAGAGGAGCTCAGCTTCGGTTTGTTCTCGGTATCTGCCATGGGCCCGTCCGTAACTTCAAGGTGACTGGAGTCACATTTAGTAGTGGAGACGACCCTACAGGTTGTTGAACAATCTGCGCAAGGTATTGTTCAACAATTTTGGGATCATGAGCGTGCCAACAAGTTAATCTCTGCCCTCTCCCCGCGGTAGGAATCAGTGACTTCCTAGGTAGGATCAAACAGGCTTGGTACTGCGTTCTGGGTTGGGGTGACATGCTGCGAACTGCGGATTACCGGCATTTATGAAAGGAACTACAGCATGACCTTTGGTCCTGTCCGACATCTTCCAGGATCTTATGATGTCTCGCCGTTGGCTAAACAGCTTCCCATTGCTGTGCTTTTCTTGGCCGCAGCGCTGATGAGCAGTTTCATTTCGACCCTCACGGTCAGTCATTGGCCGTCCCTGGTTGCTGGCACCGTGCTGATAGTCGCGGCAACGCTGTGGGCTGTGATCGTTTCGCGGCAGTCCACGCCGCGTTTGTTGCTACTCATTCCTGCGGCGGATTTCCTCGCAGCAGGGCTGCTTCGTCACGGGAGAGGTGACAGTCAATCAATCTATGCTTCCCTGGTGCTCCTTCCCGTTCTGTGGCTGGCCGCGATCGAAGGTCGACGGTATATTCCTTACGCTGCTCTCGGCGCTGCGGTCGCTATTCTCGTCCCCTTCGCCCTGGGTGCTGGCACAGAGGACAACCCGAACGAGCTACTTCGTGGTTTTTACAGTGTGATCGTTTTTTCGCTGGCTGCGGGAGTTGTCAATGAGTTGGCTTCCAGGGCCCGCAGACGCCTGAGGTCCGCAAGGGCACAGGCTGCAGCCTCAGCTGACGAACTGAGCCGGGCTGCTGAAATTCAGGGCTATCTCTTGCCAAAAGAAGCAGCACTGTTGAGTGGTTACGAAACCGCCGGCGCGTGCGTCCCCTCCAAGGCTGTTGGCGGAGACTTTTTCGACTGGTATGAAATCAAAGGAGGTCTCGGATTCACTCTGGGGGACGTCATGGGCAAAGGTGCAGGCGCAGGAATGATCGCCGCAACCACCCGCGCAGTGATCCGCAGCGCGAGAAACAGCGAAGATCCGGCCGTCGCACTTAGCCTCACATCAGATTGCCTGACGACAGAACTAAGCCAGGCAGCCTCATTCGCCACGATCTTCCACGCCCGCCTCCGCGCCTCGGACGGGCGAGTCCTGTTTTCAGACGCGGGCCACGGGCTGACTTTGCTCATCCGGGCAGACGACAGTTGGGAAAGGCTCTCTTCAAAAGAACTACCCGTTGGACTACTCCCGGATTCCACCTGGAATTCTTTCGAGATTTGGTTGGCTCCCGGAGACATGATTGTCAGCCTCAGTGACGGAGTGCTCGACCTGTACGACGGCACCCTGGCTGCCATCGACGAGATCGCTCAGCTTGCACTCACCGCCACCTCGGCCAAAGACATAGTGGAGATGGTGCAAAAACTTGCTCTCACCACCAATAACCCTGATGACGTGGCCGTCCTCGCCGTCCGCAGAACTGTTGAGCAGCCAGCGTGGCCGAATGATCTGGAGCCAAGCGGCCATCAGCTGGCCGGCAGCTCCTGACAAAAGTCGCTTGAGGTTTGATCGACGTGAACAAAGAACGGTTACGATCGATTTGTATTAACCGGATCAGCCGCCCTCGCGGCCGACACTATGAAGGGCAAGTATCCGCGTGAATGAGTCCGTGCTCGACATCCCGAGACGGGACCTCCCTGCGCTACCAAAGGGTGAAGCTGAAAGACTCGAATCTCTCGCCGACACGGGGTTACTCGACACGCCAGCCGAAGAGGGTTTCGACCGGATCACCAGGCTTGCCCAGAAGCTCTTCGGTGTCAGCGCCGCTTCGGTCTCGCTCATCGCCGAGGACAGGCAGTTCCTCAAATCGATCGCTGGCAACCTGGAGGTGAATGGGCCAAGGGCTGAATCATTCTGCACCCACACCATAATGACCCCCGACACCCTCGTGGTTGAGGACGCCGAGGAGGACGACCGGTTCAGGACCAACCCCTATGTTGTAGGCCTACCCAACATCCGATTCTATGCAGGACAGCCTCTGCAAGGTCCAGGCGGTCATAACATTGGCACGCTTTGTATCAGCGACCAGGAGCCCCGCGCGTTCAATGGGGAACAGGAAAAAGTGCTGCAGGATCTTGCCGCTATCGTCCAACGCGAGATCAATGTCCGCACCGATCTGAGGAACGGCGCCAGAATCCAGCAAGCGCACCTGCCCGAGCAGGCTCCGCCTATCCCCGGTTACACCATCACCGCCGCATTCCGCCCGGCCGGTGATCTTTCCGGCGATTTCTACGACTGGGACCTCGTGAACGGCCGATTCCGTTTTACCTTGGCGGATGTCATGGGCAAGGGCACCGGCCCAGCGATCCTCACCGCCACTATCCGGGCTGGCCTGCGGGCTACCGCGGACGTTGATCCAGCATCAGCCCTGACCACGGTATCCAGGGAACTCATCGATAACCTCGCGCGGACTGAAAGTTTCGTCACTGCATTCCACGGCGAACTCGACCCTGTCACAGGGATAGTGACCTATGCGGATGCAGGTCATGGACTGGCGCACTACGTTCCGGCTGGCGCCGGAGCCCGCCGACTCGCTACCGGCAGCGGCCCCCTCGGTATCATGCCGGGCCTGCAGTGGAACACCCACGCATTTACCCTCGACTCGGGCGATGCGCTCATTATCCCCAGCGACGGACTCCTTGAACTGCTTAACGAAAACCTTGACGAGCTCGCCTGCGAGTTGGCGAAACTATCCTCCAGCGACGACCTCTCTGCCGATCTGGACCTGCTCCTCAGCAGCGCGGGCACCCCCACCGACGACGTGACCGTTTTGATCCTGCGCAGAGACTGACCCCAATTCGTTTGGATGCATCACTAATGGCGTAGCTCATGTAATGCTTTAGAAGATTCTTTTCGCCCGTGGCAAGCCGTAGGTATGTGAGGTAATAAGTGAAATTTAGTTACGAAACCAGGGAGACATACGCCGAGGTCAAGGCGGACGGTCGCCTGAATATGGTCTCCGCCCCGGAATTGCGGGAATTTGTGTCCGAGCTGATCTCTGATGGATCGACACGCATCGTGGTCAACCTGGAACAGGCGGTGTTCATGGATTCATCAGGGCTAGGAGCGCTTATCGGCTGCCTGAAGGCCGCACGGCAGGCTGGCGGCGACCTGAGGATTGCGGCCGTTCAGCCGCAAGTGAAGATGGTGCTTCAACTCACCAGCATGGACAAGGTTTTGACGCCATATGCGACAGCTGCAGAGGCTTTCAGCAATGACTGACATCCTGGCTTCTCGGACCTATCGCGGACTGGCTACCGAAAGCGCCGTGGAGGCGGTTCACAACGAGCTCGATAGCCTCTGGGTTGAGCTCCCTCTGATCCAGGACATGGACCAGATGACCTTCACCACGGCAGTTATTGAGTCCGCCTCCAACATTGTCAAGCACGCAGAGCCTGCCGGTGAGGCCCCACTGGAAATTAGCGTGGACCTAGAAGTCCGGCCTACCCAGCTACGGGCTTGCCTTAGTGCCTATCATGCCAAGCCACCGTATGGATCGATGGAGCCGATGACCCCGGACCAGGACGCAGAGTCGGGCCGCGGTTTGGCACTCATTCAGTCGCTGGTCACCACCGTCACATTTGAACGGCAGGATGCCACCAACACCTGGGTGCTGTCTCGAACATCACAGAACTGAAACATCACAGAACTGAGCTGAGGCCGGCTGGCCCCTTTGTCTATCCTGTGGAAACCCTGCACTAATGCTTATCGATTCCGTGGGACCTGGTGACCTTCCCGCGAGACAATGAGAACCTCGACCACAACGGATGGTCGGGGCATTTGGGCAACCGTCTTGATGTAAAAGGCAAACCCGGTGTGAGCCGGGGACGCAAAGCCACGGGGCCCCTACGGGTCAGCCGGGCTACCAACTCCCGAAGGTGCCGCCAGCTATGGTCTCTGCCGTGTCGCTATCCCCTTCCGCCCCTCGAGGGCTGACTCGTCGAAACCCTGTCGTGAGTATCCTGCTGCTGCTCTGCACCGTCATGATCTTCGCTCTTGGAGTTGTTCCCGCAGCCCAGGCGGGAGCAGCAATCAGCCTCAGCCACTCGTCCGGGCAGGCGGGGACATCTGTGACGGTTACCGGTACCGGTTTCCCCAAAAACACCAAAGGATCTGTGGTTGCTGGCACCACCACCACTGTGATGCGCACCAATGCAACGGGGGCTTTCCAGATCGCCGTCGTGATTCCGGCCGGGGCCTCTTCTGTGGTTGTTACCGCGAAAGTTGGCTCAGCATCAGCCTTCTCAGTCTTCACTATTGTGGCTGCTGCTCCTGTACCGGACGCCGGGGCTACCTCCCCAAAGGGAATCCGGTTCGGGGTGGGGACAAACGGTGGCCCGGCCGCCACCATGGAGCTCGATGAGGTGGCGGCGATGGCCGGCGAGGCGCCCTCGCTCGTCCTCTCATATAAGGACTTCAACCAGGCTCCGCCCTTGGCCGAGCTTGACGCGGTGCGTGCACGGGGAGCCGACACCTTGTTGACGTGGGAGCCGTGGGCGTGGGGGAACGGGGTGGAGCAACCTGCATACTCCCTGGACCGCATCGCCTCAGGCGATTTTGATAACTATTTGCATCAGTGGGGTACGGCGCTAGGCAAGTGGGGCCACCCGGTCTACCTACGATTCGGTCACGAAATGAACGGCGACTGGTATCCCTGGTCCGAAGGGGTCAATGGCAACGGGACAGGCGACTACGTTGCAGCCTACCGGCATGTGCACGACGTCCTCGCCTCTACTGGAGCAACCAACATCCGCTGGGTCTGGAATCCGAATGTACCTTACTGGGGGTCAACTCCGTTGACCCACCTGTATCCGGGCCCCGGCTATGTCGACGTGGTGGCGCTCGACGGCTACAACTGGGGCACATCTCAAAGTTGGAGCGCGTGGCAGGAACCGAAAGACCTCTTCGGTGAGGGGCTGTCACAAATCAGGCAGCTCGCCCCCGGTAAACCCATCATGATCGCCGAAACGGCGTCGTCTGAACTCGGCGGATCAAAAGCCGCCTGGAATACCGAGCTGTTTAGCTACCTCTCAGCGCAAGCAGATGTTGTGGCGCTCATCTGGTTCCACATCAACAAGGAAGCCGATTGGCGCATCAACAGCAGTGACTCCTCAACCAGTGCTTTCAAAGCGGCCCTCGCCAGCCGCCGCTGATCATCGAATGAGCGACAACTACAGGTTCCAATCTGGCTGCCCGACTATCGGGTCAGGCTTTCAAGGCCTTCACTGTTTTCTCGTCTGAGGTGAATCCTTCATAGCGCACGGCCTTGAACAGCACGCTCAGCACAATGAGGTCATAAACTACCCAGAACACGTTCACGGCTGTGCCCAGGGGTTCGTTCAAACCGACCGCCAGGCGAACCAGACCGACGACGGCAGCTGCAACAAGCAGCCCCATCGCAACCAGTTGAGGGCGAATCAAGTGCCAATCGTGGCTGCGGTCCTGCTTCACCTTTGGAGTGACAGCAAAATCCAGGGGTCGGCCGAACCACACGTTCCGCGCTGCGGTGGTACAGGCCTTGATCCAGATCGGGAACAAGGCAAGGCTGTACTGCTGGCCACGCCACGTTTTGGCGCCGCGCCCGGCCACCATGAAGAGCAGTTGGTTGACGATCATGAACGGAATGAAACGAATAAAGAACTCGGAGCTGAGGCTATTCACCGGAAGAATGCCCAGCAGCAAGTAGATAATTGGGGCCGCAATGTACACAACTGCCGCGAACCCGGATAGGTAGCTCCACATCGTCGCGAAGTACATCAGCCGTTGGGTCCATTTCATCCCCTTCTGCGAAAGAGGATTCTCTCGCAAAAGCACCTGGATAGTGCCTTGCGCCCAGCGCAGCCGCTGGGTGAGCATGGTTTTGAGGTCTTCTGGTGCGAGACCTATCGCGAGAATCTCGTGGTGGTACACACTCTTCCAACCAAGTGAGTGCATACGCATTGAGGTAGCCATATCCTCGGTCACGGATATCGTGGCCAGCGGCATAACCGGTTGGGCCTCGGCACCGCGCTCAACCGAGATGGCTTCCAGCACCACCTGAACCGACTCCAAAGCTCCCAACGGGGACCATTCTCGCGAAGACAGGTGCGCGACCGCCTCGTCAACATCGGCCGGGGTCAACGGGGCGCCACCGTTGTCCAAGCCCATCGCCATGATTTCGGCCAGGTCGGCCTGAAGCACCGAGAAATCCGCTGCTACGAGCTCCTGGACGGCCGCGTCGACCGTGCGTCGCAGGTTATAAGTGATCTCGCTGAAGGACTTGCCGGCTTTGAGCTCGGCACTGGCCTTCTCGGTGGCCACCTCCACGTCATCGAGCAGTTGGGCCACCATTGGCGCGGCTGCTTCGTTGGATTTTCGCGCCTTGCGCACCGCTGCCCGGGCACCCTTGAGCGCCGACCGGATATTGCGTTCCACTTCGGCTACGTAGCCCACTAATCCCAGCTGCATCAGCGCCTCGCGACGTAAAAGTGCGTTGGAGCCACAGAAGAAGGCAGCATTCCATCCGTCTTTGCCTTGCTGAAGCGGACCGTAAAAAAGTGGTGCTTGACTACCTAGTGGATCGTCGTCGGGAACATTGACGAACCATTGGGGTGTCTGGACCAAGGAAACCTTGCGGTTATTGAAATAGCCAAGCGTCCGATCCAGTATTTCCGGTTTGGGGATCTGGTCCGCGTCGAGAATAAGCAGGAATTCACCGCGCGTCGTCATGAGTGCGTTGTTCAGGTTCCCGGCCTTCGCATGTCGCGGGCGATTTGCCCACTCTTCCCCTCGAGTCAGATAGCCGATCCCGTGCGCTTCGGCCAGCAACCGCAGCTCATCTCGGGCTCCGTCGTCGAGGATCCAGGTTGCGTGAGGGTAGGTGATCCGCTGGGAAGCCAGGGCGGTGTTCATGACCATGTCGAGCGGCTCGTTGTAGGTGGTGATGAACACATCGACGGCCAATCCCTCAGGAGCCGGCGGAGGCGTTCTTTCCCTGGTTCGCCAGGTTGTCAGCCCGAAGAGCAGAACGTCGATCAGGCTGTACGTTTCCGCGATAATGAGCGGAACAGCGATCCACCAGGCCGACCAGTTCAGGGATTCCAGCCACCGCCAAGCGACATAGTTAACCCCCAGAATCAATGTCAGAACCACCAGCAAGCGGATTAAAAAACGATGCACATGAGCCCCAGTCTTACGCCGTGAGCGGCGATCCCCCCGCTCGTCAGAGTCAAGAATATAGGAATCGACTGAAATAACCGGGCTGGTTACGTGGGGTACTCGGGATGGGCGATCCCCCCAAGAACCGCCCATCCACGCTATTGGGGAAGCCGTGCTGCCAGGGTGCGTCCGGGCAGGAACGATCCGACCAGCGACTCATGGCGGACCGGCAGCTTCGCGTCACCGACCATTTCCTCGTGAATGATTTCCATGCCGCGCCTGGCCAGCGCCTCCACAGGCAGCCGCACCGTGGCCAGCCCCAACAACTCGGTGCCGGGGAGCAGGCCGTCAAATCCCGTGGCGGAAACGTCCTCGGGGACCCGGATGCCGGCTTCCTGGGCGGCCTTGAGGAAGCCCAGCAGTTTCATATCAGAGGTGAAGAGGGCCGCAGTCACCTGCTGGTCCCGCACCAGGTCGATGACCTGCCGGTGAGTTGATTCGATATCGGCCGACGACAAGGAGGGCGTATCAACGGTGATGACGTTGGCTCCGGCTTCCCGGAGGTGGCGGGTCAGCCAGGTGCCACGCAGATGCTCGATGAGCAGACCCGAGTGGTTGGTTTCGGGGAAGGTGACAACGATGTCTTGATGCCCGCGGGCGAGGATGGCGTCGACAATCAGCCGGGCGTTGGCAACCTCGTCCAGCGAGACGGTGTTCAGGGTCGGATGTTCCTCGGGCCGACCCAGGACGACCGTGGGAACGTCACGGACAAACGAGGACAGCTCATCGGGCGCGATGGTACCGGTGGCGACCAGGATGCCGCCGACCCGTTGCTCGAGCAGCCGGCGGAGTCCGAAGTTTTCAGTCATCGGGTTGAACCCCGGAGGGGATGCGACGGTCAGCAGGTGGAGTTTATGCTCGGCCGCACCGAGCTGCAGTTCGGAATGCAGGATTCCGTAGTACGGGTTGTTCGGGTCGCGGATCAGCAGTCCGACGGTGTCGGAGGTTCCGCGTGCCAGCCGCGTGGCGGCCTCGTTGCGGATGTATCCGGTCTTCTTGATCGCCTCCATCACCTTGGCCCTGGTGGGTTCCAGGACCGGCACCATCCCGTCGAGAAACCGGGACACGGTTGCCGTCGACACGTTGGCTTCCCGTGCGACGTCGGACATGGTGACCTTTGACCACGCAGAGGCCGGTTTGGCGTCGTCGTTCTTCTTCTCTGCCAAGCGATCCATCCTCACCGCTAGCTCCGCTGCATTGAGTGTGCACTTGATTGCCAGCTTAGTCCGCGGATATCCCGGCCAAGGTAGGCGTTCAGCAGCGCAGGCCAGTCGGTCTGGATAACGTCGGCGCCAAGGCCGACGAGGCGCCCCCAGCCGTCATCCGGGTTGCCGGTCACCGAAAGATTGTCATCCCAGCCGGCCATCAGAACGGTTCCGTCGCTGAGGTTCAAAGCATTCAGGTAAACCAGCAGTCCCCGGTCCTGGAAGACCTTGGCCACGGCCGGATCGCAGAACGCGTGGGCGGGGCTGTCCGCCAGCAGCTCGACCCCGACGAGATTGATCTCCGGGTCCTCGAGCACCGCGGCCAGCTGTTCCTGGCTGGAGACGATGGCCACCAGTGGATACTTCACCGGGTGGGCGCGGAGGAGATCCATCGCCGCCTGTGTCGGGGGAGCCTTGAGGATGAGCTGCTCGGCCATGTCGAACTGGTCAAGCCAGGGCAGCAGCAGGTCCCAGTAGAACCAGGAGCGGTCGATGTTGAACAGCACGTTGGGGAAAGAGGTCAGGGTGTGCTCGAGTTTCTCGACGTGGACCCGGGGCGCCGCGGTCTTCTGGGTGTAGACCAGTTCGTCAACCTCAACAGTGCTGAGGGTGGTGATGAGGTGATCGATCCCGAAGTTCTCCGGTTCGGTGCCGTCATGGAAGACGTAGAAATCACCGTCGGTGGATTGGATGACGTCGATTTCCACCATGTCGGCGCCGCTGCGGAGCGCAGCCGTCACGGCATGCGAGGTGTTCTCGACGATCATGCCTAACCCTGTCCCGCGGTGCACGGCCACCAGGGGGTTCTTCTCGGCGAACCTGTTGTTGAGCAGCGAGTTGATGGAGTGGAACTGGTCTTGCCCGAACATGGACATCCTTAGGTTGTGAATGGATCAGGGCAAGCTGTCGTTGCGAACAGGTGCCTTGTCGGCGGGTTCCACCGTTGACGACGCCGGGCCCTGCGACCCGGCGGCAGCCTTCCGTTGGCGCTTGTTGGCCCGGTCGCTTGATGACTTCCGCCCATAGACCAGCCACATGGTGAACGTGGAAATGATCATCAACAGCACCGTGTAGACGAAGGTCAGCGCGGTGGTGTCGTTGATCTGGTCCCCGGTGGTGGCGTTGCGGATCACCACGCCCAGCGGCTGATAGATCGGGTGCGAGAGGAACACCGCGGTGTCGTAGTCGTCCAGCAGGCTGTTGAAGTTCAGCGCGGTGATGGCCGCAGCCGCCGGCAACACCAGCGGAACCAGGACCCTGCGGAACGTATACATCGAACCGGCGCCAAGAATCGCTGCGGCGTCCTCGACGTTGTCGGGGACCCCGGCGAACGCCGCCTTCAGCAACCTGAACGTGAAGGGTATTTTCACGATCACGTACGCGATCGCGAGAATCCCGACCGTTCCGGTGAGGACCTGACCACCCACCAGAGGTTGGGCGTGGTCGAAGGTCAGGATCAGTCCCAGCGCAATCATCGTGGTTGGCAGGATCCAGGGGATGTGCAGCAGGTATTCCATCACAATCGTCAGCTTGTTCCGGTACCGCTGGATCATCCGCGCGGTGAAAAGCATCAGGACAATGACGACGACGGCGGTCACCGCACCGTAGCCAATGCTGACCAGGAAGGGCCGGTAGCCGCGCTCTTCGGTCAGGACATTGATGTAGTTCTCCAGGGTGAAGCTGTCCAGGCTGATCGTCCCGGAGTTGATGGAGCGGGCGTCGGTGAAGGAGAACAACACGATCAGTGCTGGCGGCAGGACGTAGATGAGGAACAGGACGTAGGCCATCACGTGCACCACGATGTTGGCGGTACGGTTCTGGATCTTCTGCTTCTGCAGTGCCACGGGCACCTTGGAGACGGAGAAGTACACGCCGCCCTTCTCGAAGCGGTTCATCAGCGCCAGCAGGGCGATGGTTGAGATGCCCAGGATGATGGCTAGCGTGGCGGCGAGGTCCCGTGAGGTTGGACTGTTGGCGAAGGCGAGGATCATCGGGGTGATGGTCTGGAACTCACCGCCGAGAATCTGTGGGGCGGCGAGCGCGGCCAGTCCGGCGAGGAAGGTCAGGATGGTGATCGCAAAGATGATCGGCTTCAGCATCGGCAGCACCACCCGGCGCAGCACGGCCCAGTCGGACCCGCCCATCATCCGGGCGGCTTCGACCGTCTGGTAATCCACCCGGGCAATTGCTGCCGACATGAACAGCAGGTGGTAGCCGGTGGACGAAATGGTCATCACGAAGATCACGGCGATCATCCCGGAGAACCATTGCGGGTCAATGCCCGGCAGCACTGAACCGACGACCTGGGTGAGGACACCATTCGGCCCGTACACCGTCTTGTAGCCGGCGACCAGAACCACTCCCCCGTAGATGAGGGTTGTCGCGTAGCCGAGCCACAGGATGCGCCCGCCCTTGATGTCATAGAACCTGGTGACGAGGACGATGAAAATACCGACGATGTTGACCGTCACCGAGAGAACGACGGCGAGGACAAAGCTGTTGCGCAGTGCGTCAACGGCTCGTTCGGAGGACAGGAGGCGCTCGACCGATCGAAACGTCAGGCTTCCCTCGGGCGAGACGAAGACCGACCGCAGGATCGCGAAGTTCGGCATCAGGAGGAACGTGAAAATGAACCAGGTCAGGAACAGCGTCAGGACCAGGAAGAGCGGGTTGCGCAGCATCTGGCGCACGTTCGTCACCGGAGGACTGCCTGTCCATCGGATTTTTCGGCTGTCTGGTTGCCTGTTCCCTGCAGACCGGAGCCAGGACTGGCCTGATCGCCGTCGGGGTATTGCAGGAGATGGTCGGGGTGCAAGGCCAGTGTCACCCAATCCCCGGTCCGGTAGTCGGTGTCGTCCTCCCGCATGATGGTTCGCAGCATTCCGTTGTCGCCGCAATCCACTGAGTAGGTGGAGCTGGTGCCCTGGTAGGAGCGTTCCGTGATGGTTCCGCCGATGGTGTAGGCGGAGGCCCCTGCCTCGTCGGGGACGATTGTTACCCGCTCGGTGCGAAGATAGGTGACGGCGTCGGGCTTTAGCTCAGAGCCTGGCGCCGCAGCGAGGCGTTCCACCAGCTGGGGAGTGAGCCGGTTGACGTCGCCAATGAAGGTGCAGACAAACTCGGTGGCCGATCGGACGTAGATCTCGTGGGGGGTTCCTACCTGCTCGATCCGCCCCTTGTTGAGCACCGCGATCCGGTCAGACATTGAGAGGGCTTCGTCCTGGTCGTGCGTGACGTAGACGGTGGTGATGCCGAACTGGCGCTGCAGGTCTTTCAGCTGACCGCGGAGCTGCTGGCGTAGTTTCGCGTCCAGGTTCGACAGCGGTTCGTCCAGTAGCAGGATTTTTGGCCGCAACACCAGGGACCGCGCGATGGCCACCCGCTGCTGCTGGCCGCCGGAAAGTTCGGCGACGTTCTTTTGAAGTTGTTCGGGTGTCAGATCCACCTCGCGGGCGATCTGCGCGACGGCGTCGTTCACCTCAGCCTTCGGCTTGCGTTTGGCCCGGAGCCCGAAGGCGATGTTTTCGAAGACGCTCATGGAGGGGAACAGCGCGTAGTTCTGGAAGACCATGCCGAGCTCGCGCTGGTCGCTGCGCAGCCGGGTCACGTCCTTGCCGGCGATGGAGATGGAGCCCTGCGAGGGGGCGATGAGTCCGGCCAGGGTGCGCAGTGCGGTGGTCTTGCCGCAGCCGGACGGGCCCAGGAGGGTGAAGAATTCGCCCTCCTGGACCGTCAGGTTGAACTGGGGCAGTGCGAGGAAGTCTTGAAAGCGGACCTCGACGTCGGAGTAGGTAATCATGGGGTGCTCCTTTTCGGGTAGAACGGCGCCGACGGCGAGGTCGAGGGGTTAGAGCTTGATGTAGTTCAGTTCGATTTCTTCCATCCAGGCGTCGACGTTTTCGGCGACGACGGCCCAATCAATGTCCTGTTCGTTGAAGGCGCTGGTGGCTTCGACTGCCTCAGCGTTGGCGTCCTCGATGGCGGCGGCGTTGGTCGGTGCGGTGAAGAACTCCTGGGACCAGGCGGCCTGGACTTCGGCGGAGCCGAACCAGTCGATGAACTCCTGTGATACTTCCTGGTTCTCGCTGCCGGCTACCAGACCGATGTTCTGGTAGACGAAGGGAACCCCGGTCTCGGGGTTGGCGGCCTCGGTGGTGATTCCGTATTCTTCCTCGCGGCTGAACTTGCCGGCGAGCCACATCTGGCCGGCGTTCACCTCACCGTTGGCCATGCGTGCGAACAGGTCGGTTCCTTCAATGGAGGGGTTGCCGTTGGCAAAGAACTCTTCGATAGCGGTCCAGCCCTCATCGCTCACCCCGAGCTTCCCGTTCTCGTCAAAGTAGGGGGCCAGGATGCCGGTGATCACCATGCGGGTGGTGCCACCGCCCAGGACGGTCTGGGTTTCGTACTTGCCGTGGAACTTTTCGTTTTCCCACAGCTCGGGCCAGCTCTGGGGGCCTTCACCGGCGGGGTAGGCCTCGGTGTTGTGGATGAGCATGATGGGTTCGCGGACGATTGGCCAGAATGCTCCGTCCTCGCCACCCGCCACGTATTCTTCGACCTCGCTCGCCCACTCCGGCGTGTAGTTCTCGAGTACTTCAGCTTCCTTGAGGCTCTCAAACTGAACGTTGGTGGGACCGAAGGCGACGTCGGCCGCGGGGTTGCCCTTTTCGGCGATCAGCCTGTTCTGGATGTCACCGGCGCCCAGATCGACGAGTTCGATGTTGAAGCCTTCGGCTTCTGCCCGGTCGGTGAGCCATTCGCCGCGTCCGTCGCTGACCGAGTTGGAGTAAACAATCAGGGTGGTGTCTTCGCGTGAGGCTCCGGATTGTGAATCCCCGGAATCGTCACCCGCCCCACAAGCGGTCAGGAGAAGTACCGAGGCAGTTAGCACCGCAGCCTTGGACCAGGAAAAAGCAGCTTTGCTCATCGTTGCGTTCCATTCGTAGAAGACAAGCCAAGGACCCGAGGGTTTTGGCGTGAAGAAGTTCAGTCAATGTATGCGCATACATCATGTCCCAACCAATGAAGGAACGAGAAATGTATGCGCATACATAGTAACCATGTAAATGTGACTGCGACCATACTTTTGGGTGAATGGGTGGTAAACGGTCCGTGGCGGGTGGGGTGCTGACTCTGCGACCTATTGTTTTCCCTCCAGCCCAGCCCTACCGTAAACAGACTGACAACCGAAGTGCAGGTGCGGCATGCGGAGACCATCCTGGTCCTCACTCTGCCTCGTGATGTGCGCTGCGATGTGCCTTGTGGTGTGCCTTGTGGCCGCCGGATTCCTCGGCGGCGCTCCCCCGTCGGCAGCTGCCTCTCCGGCTGCATCATCGATGCGGGCCGCAACCCAAGAGCAGGTGTACGCCGAACTTGACGCCTACCTTCAGGAACAGATCGAGGATCTGGGACTCCCGGGGGCGGCGATCGCCGTCGTCGAGGATGGAGTCCAGGTCCACACCGCCGCCTTCGGCCACGCCGATAGCTCCGGGCGACCCATGACCCCACAAACCCCGGTGCTGCTGGCATCCACCAGCAAGACCTTCACCGCCATCGCCGTCATGCAGCAGATCGAAGCTGGCCGGTTACAACTGGATGAGCCGGTGCAGACCTACCTGCCGTGGTTCACGCTCGACGACGGCCGCTCGGCAGAGATCACCGTCCGCCACCTGCTCCATCAGACCAGCGGCATGGCCTCCAGACATACCGCCTTCGAATACTCGGACGCGCAAGGTGCCAACGCGCTCGAAGACGGGGTGCGGGACCTCGCGGATTCCCCGCTGGCCAGCGAACCGGGCGCACGGTTCCGGTATGCCAGCGCCAACTTCAACATCCTGGGCCTCCTGGTCCAGGATGTCACCGGCCAGCCCTTCGGCGACTACCTGGAGCAGCACGTCTTCGACCCGCTGGCCATGGACAACAGTCATCCGACCCGGGAGGGAGCGCGAGCGAACAACGCCGCCGACGGTTACTCACTGTGGTTTGGCAGCTGGTGGCGCCAAACTGAGACTCCCGCCCCGACCACCGGCATGCCGTCCTCCACCCTGTATTCATCGGCCGAGGATCTCAGCCACCAACTGATTGCCCTGCTCGACGACGGCCGGTACGGCGGCTCCCAGATCCTGCCGCCCGAAAGCATAGAGACGATGTTCGAGCCCCGGGCACGGACCAGCGGATCCACGCGCTACGCCATGGGCTGGTTCACGAGGCCGCTGGTGGAGTCCACCGATCCGGCAGCACTGCCACCCGCGGAGCGGACACTCCCCCGTCTGCTCGAGCATCAGGGCGAATGGGGCAACAGCCACACCTACCTCGCCATGGTTCCCTCCGACGGGCTGGGCCTTTCCTTGGTCGTCAACGGCAATGACACCGCAGCCCCATCACGGTTGAAAGCGATCGACAGCAACCTCCTACGGATCCTCCAAGGCCAGACACCGGTACCCGCAGTAGTGCAGGAAGACTGGCTGCAACGTTCCAGTTGGGCGGTCGCACTCGGACTGCTGCTGGCTCAGCTGCTCAGCCTGGGACTGACGCTGCGGCTCCTTCGGCCCGGCGGAGAAGCCTCTACCCGGAAACCGCAGACCCTCCTGGCCTGGGCTGCCGCAGCGCTCGCCCTCGACGGACTCACGCTGTGGCTATGCCTCAGCTACGCCCCTACCCAGTTCGACACCCACCTGTTCGTCATCATCCGCCAGTTCCCCGACGTCGGCATCTCCCTGATCCCAGTGCTGGCGCTGGCCATCCTGTGGCCGGTCCCGCGCACCAGCTGGCTACTGCTCGCCAGCCAGAAGCGGCACAGGGAAGCGGGCGTTACCCGCCCACGGGTGACCCCGAAATCGGCCTAACAGGGCTCCCCGACCGGCGCCTGACAACTCAGCGCGGCCAGCACCGCCGCGGCATCCACCGGCCTGTTCGGGTTATACCCGGTGAGCTGCTCAAACCGGGCCAGCCGGTTCAGGACCGTGTTCCGGTGGCAGTAGAGCTCCTTGGCAGCATCCGAGACCGACCCGGAGCTGAAGTAGGACTGCAACGTCTCGATCAGCCGTTCCCGTTCATGGTCGGAGATCGCCGCCAGCGGGCCCAACACCGTCTGGGCAAGCACCGGGCCGAACTCCCCCATCTGGGCCGCAGCCACATGCCCCCAGGTCTCACGGATGGTTTGCCGTCCCGATGCATCGGCAGTCACCGCCTCGACTGCCTGCAGCGCGATTCGCAGCATCAACGGAACCTCCGCGAGCGATCGGGCTGGTGGAGCCAGGAAACAGCCCTGTTGGTCCAGCCAGGGTCGGGTGCCGGCCGGTTCCTTCCCAGCACGGGCCGGCAGGTCCTCAAGGATCAGAATCAGCGCGCCTTCGCGCTCGTGGAGGTGCTGCCCGACGCCGGCCGCCATCGCCCGCTCGCGGAACGCCTGCTGCGCGTGATCGGCGGCGACGGCGACAATGAACTGGCTCTCCGGGTCCACCCCGAGTGCGCGGGCGGCCTGCCCCAGTAGCTGCTGGTCCTTCCCATCACTGGTCAGGAGCCGGGAGAGCAGGAAGGCTCGTTGCTGCTCCTTGGCCTGCGCCATGCTGGCGAGCTCATCCAGGTAGCCGGCGTGGACGCGGATGGTGTGGAACTCGACCGCTTCCCAGACCCGCACCGCATCCTTGGTGAAGTCAGGCAAGGACGCTGCGGGCACCTTCTCCAGCATCGCCACCCACAGCAACCGGAAGTCCATCCGGACGGCCTTCAGCAAGGATTCGAGTGGAACACCCTGCCGCGCGCGTCGGTGACCCAGGGCATTGGACACCCCCGTCAGCCGCTCGGGTAGCGGTAACTCCCCCACCAGGCGCAGGAGGAGTTCGAGGGAGGCGACGGCCGTATCCCGCAGGTCCTGGCCATCGACTGTCGATCCGGCGTAGCCCTCAATCTCCTGGACATCCAGCAGAAACTGGTCGGTAATACTGTCGATGTCAGCTAGACAGTCAGCAACCACATCGGACACCACTGACCGCATGGGCAACCTCTCGGGGGTGTCGGGTGCATCATTGGGCATCTGCCCATTCTAGCCGGACGGGTGAAGGTGATCACCCATTGTTTGGCGGCGTGATCCAGACCACCATTGAGTAAGCCAATTCACCCCTTCCGGCATTATGCCCTCTAGCCCTTGGATGTTGATGCTTGATCTAAAGCTCGTCAATGCCAGCCTGTTCACGCTGGCCGAAGCCACCCCCACCGCTACAGCGATGGGAGTCCTGAACGGCCGGATCGTCGGCTTCGACGATGACATCATCGATCTCCAGGCCTCCCGCACGCTCGACTGCGGAGGCGCCGTCGTCGTGCCCGGGTTTGGCGATTCGCACAACCACATGGCGTGGTTTGGGCAATCGCTGACCGAGCTGGATCTCTCCGGCTGCACCACACTCGACCAGGTCTACGCGGCGGTCACCGAGTTCGCTGACGGGCTCGACGACGACGCCTGGGTGGTCGGGTCCGGCTACGACGACACGGTGCTCCGCGCCCACCCGCACCGGGACGACCTCGACGCTGCCGCACCCGGCCGTTCGGTCTGGCTCAAGCACCGCTCCGGCCACATGTGCGTGGTGAACACTCCGGTGCTGGAACGCGCCGGGATTCTCGACCGCTCGGTGTCGACTCCCGAGGGCGGCACCGTGGTCGTCGGCGAATCGGGCCCCACCGGCCTGCTCGAGGAACAGGCCCAGAAACTGGTCACCGCGCTTGTGGTCCCCTATCCGATTGCGGATCTTGCCGACGCGATCGGCGCCGCGAGCGCCGTCTACGCTTCCGAGGGTCTGACCCACGTCACCGAGGCGGGCATCGGGTCGGGCTGGATCGGCCGCAGCCCGGTGGAACTCGCCGCGTACACCGAAGCCCGCCGCCGTGGCACCCTGAACACCCGGGTGCAGCTGATGTCCGCCAGCGACGCGCTGCACCCGCTGACCTCCGCGGAGGAGGACCGGATCAGCTTCGGCCTGGACCTGGGACTCACCACCGGTTTCGGCGATGACCATATCCGCCTCGGCGCGATGAAGATTTTCGTCGACGGGTCGCTGATTGGCCGGACAGCGGCCGTCACCGAAGCGTTCTGCGATCATGAGCATTCCACCGGCAGCTTCCAGCTCTCCATCGACGAGCTGACCCGCCGCATCATCAACGCTCACTGCTCCGGCTGGACGGTGGCAGCGCACGCGATCGGGGATGCCGCCGTCGACGTCGCGCTCGACGCCTTTGAAGTGGCCCAGAATGATTGCCCGCGCCCCGGCGTCCGGCACCGGATTGAGCACGCCGGGATCGTGCGGCCGGACCAGCTGGCCCGCTTCGCCACCCTCAACGTCACGCCTGTCCCGCAGGCCCACTTCCTGTACGAGGTGGGCGACACGATGGCCGCGGCCGTCGGCGTCGACCGCGAACCGTGGGTCTACCGGCACCGCTCCTTCCTGGACCAGGGGGTGCGGGTTCCCGGCAGCTCGGACCGGCCGGTGGCCTCCGGGGCGCCGCTGCTCGGCATGCAGTCGATGGTGTTGCGGCAGAGCTCCGGTGGAGCGGTGATTGGCCCTGAGGAACGGGTCGACGCCGAGACTGCTCTCCGCGCCTATACCGTTGACACCGCGTGGATGGCCGGCGACGAGGACCACCGCGGCACCCTCGAGCGCGGGAAACTCGCCGACTTCGTGGTCCTCTCCGACCATCCCGCCGACGTCCCAGCCGAGCAGATCGGCGCTATCACCGTCCTCGCGACGGTGATCGACGGCGTCGGCGTCTACGGCCTGGACTACCTCGACACCCTTGACACTTCACCGACCGTCCGTCATATAGAGCACGAATCCACCACTGAGAAGCAGGAAGTTTGAGCATGCAACCACATGAGGCAACCCAGGAAGATAAGCCGGACATTCCGGTAGTCAGCGGCAAGGACGCGGGCAAGATTGCCCGCGCCGCCTTCGTTGGCACCGCCCTGGAATGGTACGACTACTTCCTGTTCGGCACCGCGGCAGCGATCGTGTTCAACCGGCTGTTCTTCACCGAGCTCGACCCCACGGCGGCGACCCTCGCGGCGTTCGCGACCTTCGGCGTCGGCTTCGCTGCCCGTCCGATCGGTGCGGTGCTCTTCGGGTACATCGGTGACCGGGTGGGCCGCAGACCGGCCCTGCTGATCACCATCGTCATGATCGGTGTCGCCACCGGGCTGATCGGGTTCCTGCCGGACTTCGGCAGCATCGGCCTCGCGGCTCCCATCATGCTGGCCGTCCTGCGCCTCATGCAGGGTCTCGCGGTCGGTGGTGAGTGGGGCGGTGCCATGACGATCGCCGTCGAGCACGCACCGATCGAGAAGCGCGGCAGGTACGCGGCGCTGGTGCAGGTCGGTTCGCCAGTTGGCACGCTGATGTCCTCGGGTGCGTTTGCCCTGGTGCTGCTGCTGCCGTCCGAGGCGTTCGACGCCTGGGGCTGGCGCCTGCCGTTCCTGGCCGCGTTCCCGCTACTCCTCATCGCCCTGTACATCAGGTTGCAGGTCGAGGAATCCCCCATCTTCCGTGAACTGGTCAAGCTTGAAGAGCGCGCCAAGATCCCCGCCGTCGACGTGTTCAAGCAGGCCTGGGGCCGGCTGCTCGTCGCCATCGCCGCAGCGTTCCTGGGCGTCGGCGGGTTCTACGTCATGACCACCTTTGTGATCAGCTACGGCACCACCACCCTGGGCATGGACCGCCAGCTGATGGTGAACGCCACCCTGGTGGCCGCCGTCGTGCAGATCGGCGTCGTCCTGCTGGTCGGCAGGATCAGCGAGAAGGTTGGTCCGGGTCGGATGACCTTCTTCGGCGGATTGGCGACGGCGGCGGGCGCGTTCCCGCTGTTCTGGATGATCGATACCCGCAACCCTGGGGCCATCATCCTCGCGGTGACCATCGGCATTGCGCTGGTTTCTCTGGCCTACGCCGTCACCGGCGCGCTGCTCACCGAGCTGTTCCCACCGCACCTGCGGTACAGCGGTGTAGCCCTGGGCTACAACCTGGCCGGCGCTATCAGCGGGTTCCTGCCGCTGATCGCCGTCGCACTGCTGGGTGCCACCGACGGCGGCTCGTGGACCGCTTCGCTGCTGCTGATGGCCGTGTCCCTGATTACCGCTGCTGGCGGGTTCTTCGGCGAGAAGCTCCGCGTCAAAGACAAAGCGATTGTGCAGTAGTCCTGCATGCTGACACCAGAGATCACGCAACGGATCACCGACGCCGTCGACGCCGCCTTCGACCGCCAGCTCGAGTTCACCGCCGAGCTGGTGCGGCACCCGTCACTGCGGGCCGAGGAGGCCAGCGCGCAGGATCTGATGTTCGCCGAAATGGAGGCCCGCGGGCTCACCATGGACCGGTGGCAGCTCGACGAGGAAACCCTCTCTGAGCATGTGGGCTACGGGCCGACGACCGTCGCGTTCGAGGACCTCACCAACGTGGTGGGCACGTACACTCCGGCCGCGCCCGCCACGGGGCGGTCGCTGATCCTGAACGGGCACATCGACGTCGTCCCCACCGGGCCGGAAGACACCTGGTCACGGAGTCCCTGGGACGCCGAGATCAAGGACGGCTGGATGTATGGGCGGGGGTCCGGCGATATGAAGGCCGGGCTGGCCGCGAACCTGTTCGCGTTCGATGCGCTGCGGGCTGCCGGGCTCGCTCCGGCGGCGGTCATCCACATGCAATCGGTGGTGGAGGAAGAGTGCACCGGCAACGGGTCGTTGGCTGCTCTGCAGCGCGGGTACACGGCGGAGGCCGTGGTCATCCCCGAGCCGGAAGAGAACATGCTGGTCCGAGCCAACGTGGGAGTGATCTGGTTCAAGGTGCGCGTCTCCGGGAAGCCGACCCATGTGCGGGAGATGGCGACCGGGTTCAACGCGATCGACGCCGCGTACACGGTGATGGGCGATCTGCGGGAGCTGCAGGACAAGTGGAATGCCGATAAGGGCAGTCACCGGTACTTTGAGGACCTGGATCATCCGATCAACTTCAACATCGGGATGATCTCCGGCGGTGACTGGCCGTCGAGCGTGCCGTGCTGGTGTGAGTTCGATGTGCGGACGGCGTTGTATCCGGGGGTAACCGCGGCCGATGCATGGGCGCAGATCGAGGACTGCCTGCGTGACTCCACGTCCGGCGCGGAGGTGTCGGCGGTGCGGAGCGGCTTCTTCTCGGAGGGCTACGTGCTGGAGGAGGGGTCCGACGCTGAGGGCGTCCTCGCGTCGTCGCATCAGGAGGTGTTTGGGTCGGCATTGGAGTCGTTCACGACGCCGGGCTACCTGGATGGCCGGGTGTTCACCCTTTACGGCGGGATCGCGGCGTTGGTGTACGGGCCGGTGTCCGAGTCAATCCACGGGTTCGATGAGCGAGTGCATATCGAGTCGGTCCGGAAGGTCACGAAGGCGATCGCCTTGTTCATTGCCGACTGGTGCGGAGTGACGGAGACCCGATAGGTCGCACGACACGGCCAGTATTGGATTGGAGCGGCCCCAGACCTTGTAGCGCCCTTTGGCAGCTTCAAATGGTCGGGGACCGTCGTAGTCAGCGTTTCCATAGATTGCTCCGGCAACTGCTCCGCAGTCGAAGTGGTCCGTCAACGTCAAATAGGATGAACCGGTGATCACAGGCGAAATCAAATCTCAGGTAGACAAGGTCTGGAACGCGTTCTGGACTGGCGGAATATCCAACCCGTTGGAAGTGATCGAACAGATCACGTACCTGCTCTTCCTTAAGCGCTTGGATGAGAACCAGACGCGTTCTGAGAACAAGTCCAACCGCACCGGCAAACCGGTCGAAACACCGGTCTTTCCCAGCGGCGTGGATGAGAAGGGCCGCTCGTACCAAGACTTCCGCTGGAGCAGGTTTAAGAACTTCTCACGCGACGAGATGTACACCGTCTTCGCCGAACACATCTTCCCGTTCCTGCGCACCGAGTTGGCTCAGCCGGGCAACGGCGAAGAATCGTCCTACGCGCAGCACATGAAGGATGCCCGCTTCACCATCCCGAACGCCGGACTGCTGGAAAAAGTCGTTGACATCATCGATGAAATCCCTATGGACGAGCGCGATACCAAGGGCGACCTCTACGAATACATGCTTGGCAAGATCGCCTCGGCCGGCACCAACGGGCAGTTCCGCACGCCCCGCCACATCATCGATCTGATGGTAAAGATGACTGCGCCCCAGCCCCTTGAGGCCATCTGCGACCCGGCCGCCGGCACCGCGGGGTTTCTTGTCCAGTCCGGCGAATACCTCCGGCACCACAACCCAAACCTGCTAACCACTCCGGATCAGAACCGATTCTTCCACCATAATCAGTTCCACGGGTACGACTTCGACAGCACCATGCTGCGCATCGGTTCGATGAACATGCTCCTGCACGGGATCGAGAACCCGGACATCGCCTACCGGGATTCCCTAGCCGACCTTCACGCAACCGAGGAGGAAAAGTACGACGTCATCCTCGCCAACCCGCCCTTCGCTGGCAGTCTGGATTACGAGAACGTCGCCAAAGACCTACTCTCAATGGTCAAGACAAAGAAGACAGAGCTGCTCTTCCTTGCCCTGTTCCTGAGGCTGCTGAAGCCCGGTGGCAGGGCTGCGGTGATCGTGCCCGACGGCGTCATGTTTGGCTCCTCCGTGGCGCACAAAGCACTGCGGAGAATGCTCGTGGAGAACCATAAGCTCGACGGTGTTGTCAAACTTCCCTCTGGTGTCTTCAAGCCCTATGCGGGGGTTTCCACAGCGATCCTATTCTTCACCAAGACCAACTCAGGCGGGACAGACAACGTCTGGTTCTATGACGTCACCTCCGACGGCTTCAGCCTCGACGACAAGCGCAACCCGCTGGACATCTCCGACCTCGAAGATGTCCTGGCGCGCTGGCAGCAGCGGACGACGACGGAGGCCGGACGCTCTCGTAAAGACCAATCCTTCCTCGTCCCCAAAGCTGAGATCGCGGAGAACGGCTACGACCTCTCACTCAACAGATACAAGGAAGTTGAGCACGAAGTGATCGATCATAAGGAACCCGCCGGAATCATTGCCGACCTCGAGTTCCTCGAATCCGAGATCATAAAGGATCTGGACAAACTGAAAGAACTTCTGAAATGACAGCACTAGGCGAAGTTTTTCGACCTGTAGCCCGAAGGGAGGTAGAGCATGTGCCGCTCAGCTCTGTGGCGCGCATTGTTTCCGGTGGCACGCCGAAAACCAGGGAGTCCAGTTTCTGGAATGGCGGCATCCCATGGGTGACACCCAAGGATCTAAGCGGCCTAGATTCAGTGGAAATCCATTCCACTCCCCGATTGATCACGGAAGCCGGATTACGCAATAGTAGTGCTGAGTTACTCCCTGAGAACTCAGTCCTGTTTAGCTCGCGGGCGCCCATAGGTCTTCTTGCTATCAACACAATTCCGATGGCCACTAATCAGGGTTTCAAGAGCTTCGTTCCGGACCCGAAGAGACTGGACAGCCGATACCTCTTCCGGTGGCTCGAAGCGAACCGGCCCAAGCTTCAAGATATGGGTGTCGGGGCGACTTTTAAAGAAGTTTCCAAAGCAATCGTCTCCCGCCTCGTGATTCCTCTACCGCCGTCTCTTGATGAGCAGCAGCGTATTGCGGCCATTTTGGACAAGGCCGATGAGCTTCGCAGGAAACGACGGCAGGCTCTCGCCCATCTCGACGTCCTCACCCGTTCCCTCTTCCACGAAATGGTCGGCGATCCCGTCAGCAACTCGCGAGGATGGCCGCAACAGAAGCTGAATACTCTTGGTCGCATTACAACTGGCAATACGCCATCCAGGACTGTGCCTGAAAATTTCGGTGACTACATCGAATGGGTGAAGACCGACAACATCAACACTCCCGAGACGACCGTAACTGGCGCGAGAGAATGCTTGTCGGAACGAGGAGCCCAGAAAGCGCGTATTGTCCCTCCGGGATCTGTATTAGTCACGTGTATTGCCGGTAGCCCTGGCGTTATCGGAAACGTCGCATTAGTGGATCGAACCGTTGCATTCAACCAGCAAATCAATGCCTTCACCCCCAACTCCGGCCCAGGCCTCTATTGGTACGCACTCCTCAAATCGATGAAGCCCCTCGTTCAGAATGCGTCGAGCGGCGGAATGAAAGGGCTGGTCAGTAAGTCTGCACTGAGCGCGATTGACATAATCGTGGTTCCTGAGGCCCATCAGACGAGATTCGCGGAATGCCTCGCCTCTGTCGAACGTCTCAAGGCCTATCACGGTGGACAGCTCGTGAAAATCGATGCGCTGTTCGCCTCGCTGCAGCACCGGGCCTTCAGCGGAGATCTCTGACGAACGAGGCTACGTCTCCCGTCCTTGACTCTGAGGTGCCGATCTGGCCTACCTTTGTCGCTCACGTCCTGCGGGCCCTGTCCGGAGGGGAAACCTTGCACCGCCGTGATATCGTGAGCCGCGCCGTTGCCTCTGCGAATCTATCGGAAGCGGCGCAAGCGGAGACACTGAATACCGGTGGACTCCGCTCCGAGCAGAGGCTCGGCTGGGCCATCAGCAACCTTCTCAAAGCCGGATGGATTGAACGGCCGGTTCGGGCCAACTACCGCATCACCGAATAGGGTCGGGAATGGTTCTCCAAACACCCTGAGGGGATCAGCGATTTTTCCACGGCAAGGAAGCTGTTCTCGCCCTTCTGGCCACAGTCCGCTGCTCGAAAGCCGATGATGTCCGTCGTTGACCAGACTCTCGTGGAGGATATTGACCCGATCGAGCAGATCGAATCCGGTATCAACCGGATTCACTCCGACGTGGGTGACGCGCTCCTAACCCGCCTCCGAGAGAGCCATCCTGATTTCTTTGAGCAGGCCGTGGTTGATCTGCTCCTCAGGATGGGCTACGGCGGCGCTGAGCAGCGTGGGAAGCGTATCGGCGGCAGCAATGACGGCGGCGTGGACGGGGTCATTGACCAGGATGCACTGGGGCTGGATCGCATTTATGTCCAGGCCAAGCGGTACGCAGATGGCAATACGGTAGGCCGTGAAGCTATCCAAGCCTTCGTGGGCGCACTGCACGGTGTCGGTGCGTCGCGCGGTGTCTTCATCACTACCAGCGCTTTCAGCTCCGGCGCTCGGAATTATGTACAGGCTGTTCCGTCGCGCGTTATCTTGATCGACGGTGTCCGACTCGTGGGGCTGATGATCAAGTACCGTGTGGGAGTTCAGGTGAAGCAGAGTTATGACATTGTCGAGCTGGACGAGGACTTTTTCGAATAGCCATAAACAAGAATAGTGATCGAGGCGGTTTTGAGGTTTAAATGGAATTTAGTGTCGATCAACAGGATGCGGGGCCTCACCATCTAGGCTGACTCTAAAGACCGACAAAGGGGATGGCATTGGGGGATGTGAACAGCAACTTCGCTGTACTACATGCGGAGTGGCCAAATATTGCAAAAGAGGCGCGGCTGGCCGAGCTGTATTCACGACGCGATCCTCGGTCCTCGCTCCTCTATGCAAGGCGTTCGTTGGAAGCGCTTCTGGAGTGGCTCTACGATGCTGACGGGTCGCTCACGATGCCATACAAGAGCGACCTCAACGCGCAGATGTCAGAGCCGAGTTTCAAGCGACTCGCAGGCGAGACAATCGTTAATAAGCTGCACACTATTCGCAAGGTCGCGAACAGTGCTATCCATACCAATGCGCCGATTACGATCCATCATTCAGAACAGGCCATTAGAGACCTGTTCCACATCTGCATTTGGCTTGCACTTCGATACACTCGTGAACCCACCAATCGACCAACTTCAACCGTCACATTCAATGGGGACTTTCTTAGCCCGCCCCGTAAGCCCGGCCTCCCGACCCATACCGAGAAGCCGCGAACCGCCGACCAGACAGCGAAACTTGCCGCGGAACTGGCGGACAAAGATGCGTCTTTGGCCGAGCAGAAGCAAGACAACGAGCAGCTTCAGGACCAGCTGACCGCGCTGCGCGAGGAGATTGCCCGGGCGAAGGAAGAAAACAAAAACCTCCCCGACAGTCATGACTATTCCGAAGTCGAAACCCGGGTCTACATCGATCTGTATCTCAACGAAGCTGGTTGGGCGCTTGACATGCCTGAGGACCGAGAGTTTGAAGTCCGCCACATGCCCACCCACGCCGGCCCCACCACCGGTACCGGGTTCGCAGACTACGTCCTGTGGGGATCCGACGGCAAACCACTCGCCGTCGTGGAAGCCAAGCGGTCAGCTAGGTCGCCCTACGAGGGGCAACAGCAGGCCAAGCTCTATGCTGATGCGCTGGAGACCGAGAAGGGCCAGCGTCCGGTCATCTATTACAGCAACGGTTACGAGCACTGGATCTGGGACGATGCCTCCGGGTACCCACCGCGACCGGTGCAGGGCTTCCATGCCCGGGACCAGCTACAACTCATGGTGGATCGGCGTACAACCCGTAAGCCTCTCACCACGGCTGTCATTGATACCGCGATTGCTGGCCGCATATACCAACAGGCAGCGATCCGCGCAGTCACTGATGCCTTCGAAAAGGACAAGGAACGCAAGGCGTTGCTCGTTATGGCGACGGGCTCGGGTAAGACGCGCACCGTCGTCGCGCTCTCCAGCTTGCTGATGCAGGCAAACTGGGCCAAACGCGTCCTGTTCCTGGCCGACCGGGTCGCCCTGGTAGACCAGGCCGCACGCGCCTTCAAAACCAATCTCCCGGGATCATCCCCGGTAGTGCTGGGACGGGATGTGGAGGCGGACAGCCGCATCCACATTGCCACCTACCCGACGATGATGAACCTGATCAACGAACGGACCGACGACGGCACGGTCCTGAAGCAACGGTTCGGCATCGGCCACTACGACCTCATCATCATCGATGAGGCGCACCGCTCCGTGTACCAGAAGTACCGGGCCATCTTCGACTACTTCGACGCGTATCTGGTGGGCCTTACGGCCACGCCGCAGTCCGAAGTGGACCGCAACACCTACTCCCTCTTCGACATCGAGGACCACGTCCCCACCTTCGCCTACGAGCTGACGCAGGCCATCTCCGACGGCTACCTCGTGCCGCCCCGGACCGTGTCGATTCCGCTGAAGTTCCCGGTCCAAGGAATCCGCTACGAGGAACTCTCGGACGAGGAACAGGAGGACTGGGACTCCGCCGAGTGGGATGAAGACGGCGAGATCCCCGACGCCGTAGATCCGGCTATCCTAAACACCTGGCTGTTCAACGCCAACACCGTAGACAAAGCACTCGAAGTGCTCGTTACCCGCGGGCATAAGGTCGCCGGCGGAGACCGCCTCGGGAAGACCATAATTTTCGCAAAGAACCAGAAGCATGCCGAATACATAGCCGAACGGTTCAACAGCAACTATCCCCAGCATGGGGGCACTTTCGCGAAGATCATCACGCATAGCGTCAACTACGCCTCCACCTTGATCGACGCCTTCGCCCGCGCGGAGGACAGTCCACACATCGCCGTGTCCGTGGACATGCTGGACACCGGGATCGATGTGCCCGAGGTGGTCAACCTGCTCTTTTTCAAGGTGGTGCGATCTAAGACAAAGTTCTGGCAAATGGTGGGTCGAGGTACCCGCCTCAGGCCGGACCTATACGGTCCGGGCGAAGACAAACAGGACTTCTTCATCTTCGACGTCTGTCAGAACATCGAATACTTCAACGCGGAGCTGCCCGGTTCCGAAGGCTCCCTCGGACAGTCCTTGGCACACCGCAGTTTCGCAGTCCGGACCCAGCTGCTGGCCGAAGCCCGCTCCGCTAGTCTCGACGGCGACTACATCCCGGCACTTCAAACCGGGCTGGTGGGACAAGTGGCGGGGCTACCCCGGGAGAACTTCCTGGTGCGCCCGCAGTTGGAGTGGGTGGAGAAGTTCTCGAAGCCCGCCTCGTGGGGCACCCTTGGCACGCAGGATCTGACTGACCTGCGGACAAAGCTGGCCCCCTTAGCGACGCTGGCATCCGCCGCCGATACAGAGGAAGCGAAACGCTTCGACCTGCTCATGTATCAGGCCCAGTTGGCTTCACTGACCTCAGCAGCCGCCGTCGAGCCGTACCGTCGGAAAATTGTCGAAATTGCTTCCGCATTGCAGGACCAACCAACGATTCCTGCCATTGCTGCGCAGCTCCGCCTCATCGAGTCGATCCTGGGCGGCGGGGAATGGGGGCAGGTCTCCCCACAGTGGCTCGAGCTGATCCGAGCTCGGTTGCGAGGACTAGTGCACTTGATCGAGAAGAAGCGCCGAAAGGTGGTCTACACCAACTTCGAAGACACCCTCGGGGAGATCGTCGAGGGCGAGTTAAAGGGGACCGTGACCGGATCAGTAGATCTGGCCCGATACCGCGAAAAGGCGCGGGTTTATTTGCAGGGGTTTCTTGACCACATGACCATCCACCGACTCCGTCGTGGATTGCCACTGACCGAAACTGATCTTGAGGAATTACAGCGCATGCTGATTGAAAGCGGCGCGGGTTCCTTGGAGGAGCTTGAAGCTGCTTCTAAACAGGCCGAAGGTCTAGGTCTGTTCGTTCGGTCACTGGTCGGAATGGATCGGCAAGCCGCGCTGGATTCGTTGTCTGAGTTCGTGGGCGACAAGACCCTAAATGCCAACCAGCTGCATTTTGTTGACATGATCGTTCAGCAACTCGCTGAGAGCGGAGTTGTAGAGGTCGGCGCACTATATGAGTCGCCATATAGTGACGCCGCACCAGCAGGGCCCGAGAGTTTGTTCTCCGAAACAAAGGTAGACGTGCTCGTTGATGCTCTCCGTAGGATCCGCTCCTCAGCCATTGCAGGATGACCTCAGTAGAACAATTGACTGACAGAGTTCGGGTGCCAACGTGCCTTGAAGATATCAGTGGTCGTCGAGCGCGCCCTCGCAGAGGCTTCGCACGACGTCAGTCAGAACGTGCAGGCCGGTGACGATGTCCTGGTCGGTGGTGTACTCGTGTTCGTTGTGGGAGATACCGTCGACCGAGGGGACGAAGAGCATGACGGTCGGAACGATGTCCTTCATGTTCGTGGAGTCGTGTCCGGCCAGGGTCTTCACCCGGGCGTGGGTGACGCCGCGATTGGCGGCAATCTTCTCCGCGAGGGCGACGCCTTCTGGTTGGTAGGGCATGACGGGCCAGCAGTGCGAGCCGACCTTCTCGATCTTGACCCGAGCGGAGCGTTCGATCTGTTCGAGGATCTCGTGCAGCATCCGGTCTGCTTCCTGGAGTAGCGCCTCGTCAGCAGAGCGCAGGTCGAGCAGCAGGTTGACGCGCGACGGAACGACGACGGGCGAGTTGGGGTAGACGTCCAGCTGACCAACCGAGGTGTGGACGGCACCGTCGGGGAAGTGGTCTGCAATTTCCCGTGCTGCGACGACGAGCAGGGAAGCGCCGAGGAGGGCATCATGGCGGTCAGCGATGACGGTGGAACCGGTGTGCGCCTGTTCACCGTGAACTACGAACTCGTACTTGTTGGCGGCCCAGTTGGAATCGACGACACCGATAGCGATGCCGTCGCGTTCCATGCTGCGGCCCTGTTCGATGTGAATCTCGGCGCAGTAGGCTGCCTGTGGCCCGACGCCTTCGCCAAAAGCGTTGGTTGATACCAGCGCCTCACGGACGGTAATGCCTGCTGGGTCGGTGGTGGCCAGTGCCGCGTCAAGGGTCATCTTGCCGGTGTAGACGGAACTGCCCATCATCGACGGCTTGAAGCGGGACCCCTCTTCGTTGAACCAGTTCACGACTGCGAGGTTGTAGCGGGGGCTGACGCCGTTCGCCTGCCATTCGACCGCGAGACGGGACGCCGCGTGAGCTGCGGCGAGGACACCATAAGCGCCGTCATAGCGCCCGGCGGTAGGCTGGGAATCGAGGTGGGATCCGACGACGACATACGGCTTACCGGCTTCGAATTCCAGCAGTCCGAACTGGTTACCAATCTGATCGAAGCTGACGGTGAATCCGTTCTCAGTGAGTAGCTGGGTGAACCAGGCACGCTGCTCCCCGTCTGCTGTCGAGCCGGCCTGACGATCGACCCCTCCCCTGGCGGTGGCGCCGAAGGTGCTCAGCGTGGCGAAGTCCTTGAGGAAGGTAGCGTCTGCCCTCTCGAACTCGGATGGATCGGTTTCGGGTACGGCGCCGTTGCTCATTTGATGGTCCTTGTCTAATTGTGGATCCGAACAATCGTCGCAGTGGACCGTCTCAGAAGCACTGGAGGTTATCAACCGTTTACATGCCGCGCGCTGTGTGCCTGCACAACCCAATTGTGTCAGCCCAGCTGATGCGAACAAGGGTTCAAATGCCACCCTCACCGCGGCTAATCCGCCATCGTTGAGGCACTGGACGTCCAACTCTCCTTTGGCAGCCAGAGGAGACTTTATGACAAAACTCCACCACGTTCCGCTACCGAATAACGTGTGGAGACCGCTATGCTATGGAGCTGCTGGCCGCAATCCGGCCAAACGCTTGCTCTTTGTTGTGAAGGGCCGAGTGGCCGACGACGGGAGCTTCCTGTGCCCTCGGACGGCTGGCTGGCGGGGGAGCCTGTACTGGATTCGAAGGGGGTGCACTCACCTGATGAGTGGCCGCCCCCCGGCGCCGTGCTTTGCCGACCGTGATAACCTCACTGGCACAAGGCTCTAGAGATTATGCCGTAGGGCCGGACAAACTACGTTGAGCACAACCCAACATTAAGTTGGGCGGATGACAAGTACCGATCTGCGTGGTCAAAGCGATAAGACGTGAGGACCCGAATAGACGAGCTATCGAAGGCATCTCCGGGAATATGCTTCGCTACAGCACCGTCGCGGTCGTAGCGATATGGTGCGAGATTTGCTGGCGTTTGTTATACGTAGGGCTCGTTGGAGTTCGGGTTGCATACTGCGCTCGATAGCTGGCAAGCCCCGGCGTGGTGATGAACTTGGATGGGTTTGCCCTATCAGACGTGTCCAGCTTGGTCATGGCCTCCAGTAGCTTGCTGGGCTGAGACCCTTCAAACTGCCGCTTCTCGTCAGAGACAAAATGCTCCACCCAAAGCGCCCTGCTCGCGGTCTCAACGAATGTAAGGTGAATGACTGCGGCTCCGAGAGGACCCCCGGAGTCGTTGAATTTTCCTGGCAGCAGGGTGTAGTCAGAAAAGCCTGGGCGTCCTTCGTGCGTGAAGTAAAGGTGAGCGGTTGTGAACTGCTCAGTTCCCAAATAATCTGCATTGCGCACCTCAGTACGGAAGCTATCGCGAACCTCCACTGATCGACTAGAACCGACGGCAGCCGAATAACCTGCTGGATCGGCGCTTGCATGCAAAAAATGAAGAACTTCATGTCCTGACGTAGCTGCAGAAATACTAGCTGCGGGAAGATGCGACGACCGTATTGAAAGGCCAAGACTCCGGTTAGGGTGATCTCCCAAAAATGTATGAATGTCAGCCAAGCTTGTGCCGGCCCTAACTTCTAGTGTTGGTCTCGTCACCGACGCATCAGCCAAGAACGGTACGACATCTGTAAGCCAAGCACCCACCGCAATACTGTTTTCGAACCCCTTCTTCGACGGATTGACGATTAGATAGATCTCCATACCTGACTGCTTAAAAGCTGTGAGAGCTCTAATAAGGTCTCTGCATTTTACGGCTACAGGTTCCAGAATCGGGAAAACGTTCTGTACGCCGATGCCCGGCCTTGCCGCAACATCTTCTAATGCTCGGCACTCACCTTGGCGCGCGTACAGGTATGGAAAGTACATGGTCCCCCAGAGTTAGTTGTAACCTATATCACATCATCACTCATGAATGGAGATATTCAAAACTCATGGTCCTGCAGGGGCGTGAGTAGCCTACGGGCTAATCGTGCACGAGCTGCAGCAGTCATTTCTGTTCCGTACGCTAGTGCTCGAAGTGATGGAGGAAAACCAATAGTCGAGGCTAAAACGGCGCCACGCATTCCTCTTCTTTTCAACTGACAAAGGGCTTCCTCGTGAGCGACTTTGACCGGAAGAGTAGCAAACAGACCCTTGGTTCTAAGCCACAAGTCCCCCGAAGGTACATCGACTTCATAGCCAATGGTCCGCCTTAAGGCATCCAGAGCTTCTTTCTGCCTGAGTAGTTGGAAGATCGAATCTTGCTTTAGGGCGGACAACCCACTATTGCCGGGCCTGACAACCGATAGTGAACCGCTCCGGCGAACTCCAATTATGCCAACCCCGAGGGGTACAACCTTCTCGGCTTCAGTTGCCTTCTCCATAGACGTCACCACGTTGACGTATTCGAAGCGTGACCTGTAATCGTTTAGCTGAGAGGGCAAACGCGAGAAACTATCGAAATCTGTCTTAATCTCATAAGCCGTGGAAGTCCCATTAAAGATCACAAGATCTGCGATCGAGCGTCCAGATGGGACCTCTAAGAGTGCAGACGCTGTTCCCGGGTTATGTATCCCGAAGATGATTTTAGAGACGAGCTTGTTCTTGAAGAAGTACTCGTTTCGGTAGGACGAGCTGAGCGCATCGTGCGCGGCATTAAACGCATCACCTAGCGTAATCGAGGGATCTTCGGCAACTTTCATCTCACTCAACACTCTGAGTCGAGTAGCTGCAGCCGACCCCAAGCCCAAACCTCCCAGACTGGAAAAGACAGAGGTGGAGAACACCGAAGACAGACGGCCTGCAGCTCTCGCCCGAGTCATTTTGTTCCTCCATGTTCCACCCATGGGAGTATAGGCTCTCGTACCATAGCTTCATTCTAGGATCGCAGGAAGTGCGGCGTCGCGGCAACGAAGCCCTCGAGCGTTCACCGGAAGGACCCCGATCGACGCTGATCCTGCCCCTAGATGCATCAGGAGGGCGACGGTGCTATGAGACCGTTTGATAGCGCAAGCCTCTACTATCTAAGACCTGAGACCCTCAACGGCGAGGGAGCTGGTCTTCGGGGGTTGAACCTCAGCGGCGGCTACGTCGATACGTCCACCCCGATGGGCTCAATGTTGTTCACGATCATGGTGGCGCTGGCGCGGATGGATCACGACATTAAGCGAGATCGGATCGTCGACTCGATCGGGAAGCGGCGGGAAGGACCTAGGAGGAAGGGACGCCTAATCGGTGACAGTAAAATCCGAAGCACTCTCAGGCTCGTTGAGAGTGGTGAGCCTGCCTCGTAGGTCGCCCGCGACCTTGGGATGTCCCGCGCAACCTCCTACCACCCGTCACGAGAGCTGAGCGCGAAGTAGAAGACGCCCTTTACCGCTGCGAAAACGGCGCCGCTTAGCGGTGCGACTTACAGATGAAGTGTCCGACCGTGGGTCTCGCGGTAGCGCTAGAGCTAGGGTTATGACAGTTGTCGCGCTCCTCGACAAAATGAATGGTGAGTTCCACCCATCAATTAGAGCTTTGCATGACAAGATGAGGCGTGCGCATTGAATCTGTCGAAATCCGGAACTTCCGCAAGCTATATTCAGTCCGACTGGATTTTTCGGGAGAAACTACTCTCCTCGTAGGGGCTAATAACAGCGGGAAGACGTCAGCACTCATTGCGCTTCGTTCCTTCCTCAAGGATGGAATTAGGGCATTTGGGAAAAACGACCTTACGCTCTCTCGCTGGCGCGATATTAACGACATCGGCACGGCATGGTTACTCGATGATTGTTCGCCCTGTGCCAAACCTGGCATCTGGGATGAGTATCTCCCCAGCCTCGATGTATGGCTCCGTGTCAGCGACGTGGAAGTTCATCGGGTCAGCGCCCTCATCCCGACCTTGGACTGGGCTGGCGGCCTGGTCGGTGTTCGCTTCGCAGTAGAACCCGTTGATGAAGACGAACTCGCTCGTTCCTTTCGGGAAGTTTCGCTAAAGAGCCGGACGCTAAGAAACCAGTGGCGTGACACTAAAGCCACTAGCTTTGACGACGCGTCCAGGTCCGAAGACGCAGGCGCAGCAGCGTCATCAGAGGCGGAGGGGCTGTCGATATGGCCCGAAAACTTGATCGACTTCCTCTCCCGGGACTTCCAGAAACACTTGAAGATTCGTTACTACGTGCTCGACCCGGCAAAGCTCCGTGGGCCCAGCGAGGACGCCGCGGTGGTCCAGGCTTTGCCGGAAATGGCGGAACCCCTGGCATCGAATCCGCTGGAGCATATCGTACGAATCGACGAGATCAACGCGCAACGCGGACTCGGCGACGTTACCGACCAGGCGCGCGACGGCGCCAGTGGGCGAGTCTCGGATACCGCGCGTCTATCCCGCCAACTCGGCGACTACTACACACACCACCTCGACCCCTCCGAAAGTCCGGGGCTCGAGGACCTTGAGGCTCTCCTGACTATCTCCATCGCGCAAAAGCAGTTCGACGCGCGCCTGGAGGAAGCATTCAAAGTTTCCTTTGACGAAATGGCGACGCTGAGCTACCCGGGGATCACAGACCCTAAAATTCGGGTCGCGTCCAAACTCAGTGCTTCCGAAAGTCTGAACCACGAGTCCGCGGTGTCCTTCGCTCTCGACATCGCTGGGAGGCCCGCCACTCAGGACATGCACCTGCCAGAAGGGCAAAATGGGCTCGGTTACCAGAACCTGATCTCCATGGTCTTCCGTCTTATGAGGTTTCGGGACCGGTGGATGCGAGTCGGAAAGGCGCTCACAGCCAATCCGGATCAACGTATCGAACCAATCCACTTGGTGCTCGTGGAGGAGCCTGAGGCCCACCTGCACGTGCAAGTCCAGCAGGTGTTCGCAAAAAAGGCATTCGAGGTACTCCGACAACACCCCAACTTGGGCGGTAAAACTGACCTCACCACGCAGCTTGTCATCAGCACCCACTCCAGCCATATCGCCCACGAGTTGCCCTTCGAGAGTCTTCGCTACTTCCGTCGACTTCAGGCCGGTGCTCAGACTGCTGTTCCAACGTCGACAGTCATCAACGTAGGAAACGCATTCGGGTGCACGGCTGTGACGCAGCAGTTTGTGACCCGCTACCTTCGCGTACAGCATGCGGATGTTTTCTTCGCTGATGCTTTGATTCTGGTTGAAGGCGCTGCGGAAAGGATGCTGATTCCGCACTTCATCAAAAATGGGCACCCGGCTGTGCACCACGCGTATGTCACCATGCTGGAAATCGGCGGAAGCCATGCACACCGCCTCCGCCCTCTAATTGACGCGTTGAAAATTCCCACCCTCGTCGTTACGGACCTGGATCCTCAACTGGATAGCCACAGCACACCAACGGCCCGCGACGCCAAGCAGAAAACCGGCAACCCGACACTTAAGAAATGGTTGGCCTACGGAGACGACATCGATGTGCTGCTGGACGCTCCGGCAGACAGCAAGGAGCTCCCCGGGGATACGCAATTCGCGGTTCGGTTCGCGTATCAAATACCTGTTACGGCACCTCTGCCCAACGGCGCCTCTGGCGAGGCACTCCCGACGACGTTCGAGGACGCCCTTGCATTTGAGAACGCCACCTTCTTCAGGGCACTCACGGGTATCGGGTTGACGAAAAAATTCGCTGAGACCATGGCCACGGCGTCGGGTGTTACTTCGGCTGCCTTAGATCTTCACAAACACTTAAGATCAGGAAGCAAAGCGGAACTAGCCCTTGATGTGCTTGCACATCCCAACTTTGACGCGATGCGCCCGCCGCGATATATCCAGGAGGGCCTCGACTGGCTTGAAGCGAGACTAACTAAGCCCATAGCACTCGACCTTGAGAGTGCCGAACATGCCGAGTGACCCGTCAGTCGACGACCACGTCGAGGTTGAGATCGCGGAGTGCCTTAACCTGCGGTCGACCCGATCTTTTTTCCTCTACGCCGGCGCCGGGTCTGGGAAGACACGTTCTCTTGTCAACGCAGTGCGACACGGCAAGGCCGAATGGGGACGCGAGCTGGCGATCCGCGGACAGCAGGTAGCGGTCATCACATACACAAACGCCGCCGCCGCCGAAATCTCTAGCCGGCTTGACTTCGATCCGCTTGTCCGGGTTTCCACCATCCATGCCTTCTCTTGGGACCTCATACGCGAGTTCCAAGAGGATATCCGCAATTGGATGAAGGCCGACCTGACCGCGAAGATCACCGAGTTGGGATCGACGTCAAGCAAAGCGGGCTCTAAAAAGGAAACGGATCGCGTCCGAAGGCTGCAACAAGCACAAGACCGGTTGGGGAAAATCGACGAGATTCGCCGCTTCACCTACAGTTCCGCCAGCGAAATCCGGGGCCGGGAGACGCTCAGCCATTCACAAGTAATTACGCTTACTGCGCACCTGCTGACCAGCAAGCCGATGCTCGGGCGGATTCTGACCGCCAGACACCCGATTCTGTTCATCGATGAAAGTCAAGACACCAACAGTGTGCTGCTTGAAGCGTTCATGCAAGTGGCGGTGGAGCGAGAGGGCGAGATCGTTCTAGGGCTCTTCGGCGACACTATGCAGCGTATCTACAACGACGGCAAAACCGACATAGCCGAGTCGATCCCTTCGAGCTGGGCGACCCCCGCGAAGGTCATGAACCACCGCAGCCCCGAGCGGATCGTGCGCCTGAGCAACCGCATCAGATCCGATGTTGACGGCCATCCACAAGAATCCCGCGCCGACCGTGGCGATGGATTCGTTCGCTTGTTCATCGCAAGAACCGGCTCCGATACGAACGCCGTCGAAAGCTATGTCGCTGAACAAATGGCATCAACGACGCAAGACAGGGGCTGGGTAGATCCTTTCACCCCGGATGCTGAGCCAAATGAAGGCCCTGCCGTCAAACGGCTCATCCTTGAGCACAGCATGGCCGCTCAACGCCTCGGCTTCGCACACTTGTTCAAGGCGTTGTCGAAGCTCCAGACTGAGCGAACCAGTCTTCTGGATGGATCAATCGCTGGCCTTCAAGTGTTCTTGAATCAGGTTGATCCCCTCGTGGACGCGCATAGGAGCCAAGACATGTTCCGCCTGGCTCGCATTGTTCGAGAGAACTCGCCCCTCTTAGCCAAGAATGCTCTGGCCGACGCTTCGAAGCACGAGGGCGCATTGAGACAGATTCTCGATCAGAGCCAGGCCGCCGTCGACCGACTCACTGGGCTTTGGGATGCGAATGTCCCTCCGACGCTGGGTGAGGTCGCAGCTGTTTTGGAGGAAACGGGCCTTTTTCCTTTGCCCGAGGCGGTGAAGACGGCCGTGATCACAGGTGGCCCCTCCGGCAGCGATGATCCCGTCAATGACGAGATAGGCGCGTGGCAAGAATGCCTCAATGCCCCGTTCAGCGAGGCGATCCAGTACGGATCATACGTCAACGGACGGTCGCCGTTTGCGACCCACCAAGGTGTTAAGGGGCTGGAATTCCCGCGGGTTATGGTCGTTATCAGTGATGACGAAGCTGGCGGTTTCCTGTTCAGCTATGAGAAGCTCCTCGGTGTTAAGCGTCCCACAAAGGCTGATGCCGACAACGCCCTTGCCGGTAAGGACACGTCCATAGACCGCACCAGGCGACTTATGTATGTCACGTGTAGTCGAGCTACGAAAAGCCTCGCCATCGTGGCATACACAGCCGAGCCGAATGCGCTCCAAACTTTTGCTGCCGATAACGACTGGTTCGCCGCGGAAGAGATTGTCCTGCTCTAGAAGAAGACCGCTGCCAACAGCGGCTCGAATTTTGCGAAGAGTTTTTCCGGATGAAGCCGGTACCAACCATCGGGGTGAAGACCAAGTGCCACATGTTTACCTTCCGCTGTGCCACTCATGCAAAGCGATCCACCGGGTATATCCGCCCCAAGCCCAGGAATGGTTGGGACTGCTGAAGGCTCGATTGACGACTTCATTGATTCAACAGAAGGTCTGTAGCACCCTGTTACGGATGTTTCGCGATGAAATCCCAAACAAGGTGCTGCAACCTGACTTTTGGTGAAGGTGGCGCCCTAAGAGAGCCAGTTCGATGTCGTCTACGCGAACTTCAGACAACTAAAATCGATCGACCTTTTGCCGGGCCCACCAAGGCTCGAGCAGGACGCAGCAGTGCCCGTAGGTTTTGGTCACAGCCAGCAGCTGAAGCTCATCGCCTAATCAGGAGCAAGTTGCCGGTATGTATCGACAGCCAAAGGATTAAGCGGCAACGTGGAGCAGATTAGATCAGAGCCCGATGGTGCTGACTTGGCCACCGATCTTTCGGGTCACCATCATCAATCCTCAGCTTGAAATACGGATCCCTGAGTAAAGCCCGTCCCACTAGAACCGCCTCCACGCCGGCATCCAACGCTTCCTTCACAGCCACTGCATCAGCGATCTGACCGACCGGCGCCACTGACAACCCAGAAGATGCAGCCAGCTGAACGGCGTAGTCGACATTGAGTCCCGTGCGCTGGGGTGGTGGCGCGGTCGGAACCAGGGCGCCCGAGGAGACGTCCAGAAGGTCGATACCCAGACCGGCCAACTCGGATGCAAGGACTGCTGCTTCCTCGAAGGTGATCCCGCCGTCTGCCCAGTCAGTTGCGGTCATCCGCACAAACACCGGCTTGTCCTCGGGAAAAGCATCGCGCACAGCCTTCGACACCCGCAGCGCCAGCCGCATCCGGTTCTCCAGCGAACCGCCGTAATCGTCGGACCGCTGGTTCGATAGTGGTGAAAGGAACTGGTGCAGCAGATACCCGTGGGCCGCATGGATTTCGACGACGTCGTATTTGGCACGGTCGGCCAGGCGCGCAGACTCCGCGAAAGCCTCCACCACCACGTCGATATCCGCCACGGTCATCTCCCGCGGAACGGTCAGTCCACCAAAGGGGACAGCCGAAGGAGCCCCCGGGGTCCATCCGCCGTCGTCAAGTGACACGGGACTGTTCTGCCCGCCGCCCTGCCACGGCACCTGATGCGAGCTCTTTCGGCCCGCACACTGCAGCTGTACAGCGGGAATCGCCCCATTGCTGCGAATGATCCCTGCCAGACGGGTATGCGCTGCCACCTGGTCCTCGCTCCAGAGACCCAGATCCGCAGCGGTCGTCCGATGGTCGGGACCAATGCCGGTGGACTCCACCATCACCAGCCCACATCCGCCGACGGCACGGGACCCGTAGTGCACCAGATGCCAGTCGGTCGGCACACCATCGGTCTTGGCCGAGTACTGACACATCGGTGACATCCACACCCGGTTGGGAATGGTGACGCCGCGCAGCGTGAGCGGAGTGTTCACCGTGGTTCGGCTGGTGGTTTCCATCAGTTTCGACCTCCCTGAGCCGACGCGACCGGTTCTTTTGCTGCGGCGGACAGGCCGGCCAGCAGCCCTGCTGTGAGGCAGGTGCGTTCCAGCATCCCGTCGATACTGATCCACTCGGTCCGGGCGTGCGCGCCGTCGCCGACCGCTCCCAGACCATCCAGCACCGGCAGGTCGAGTGCTGCCGCAAAGTTGCCGTCACTGGCACCGCCGACCGAGGTCTCCTCCAGCGGGAACCCGAGTTGTTCGGCGACGGCGAGCGCCTCACCGAACAGGCTTGCGGTGTCTTCGGACCGGACCATGACCGGACGGTTCCATCCGCCGGTGACTTCGACTGAGGCTTTGGCGTTATGTGGCGTCAAGCTGGCCAACACTCCATCGATGCGCTGGGCTTCCTCGTCGGAGGACACCCGGACGTCGATGTTGGCGGTCGCCAGGCCAGCCTTCACGTTGGTGCGGGTACCACCCTTGAGCAGACCGACGTTGAGCGTGGTGCCGGCCTCCAGGTCGGCTGCGCCGTGAAGTTCAAGGACCAGGCGGGCGATTTCATCGACAGCGCTGACCCCAGCATCGGGATCAAGACCGGCGTGGGCTTCTTCCCCGCGGACCTGGACCTGGAAGATGCCCACCCCTTTGCGGGCCGTCTTCAGGGCCCCGTTGGCACTGGCTTCAAACACCAGCACGGAGTCGCCTCGCACCACTTCTTCCTCGATGACGGGGCGGGATACGGGGCTGCCGATCTCCTCGTCACCGTTGAGGACCAGCCGCAGATTCGGCCGGGGCAACCCGAGAGATGCTGCAGCCTTCATGGCCCAGACCAACTGGATCAGCCCGCCCTTCATATCAAAAGCGCCGGGTCCGGTGAACCTGTCGCCGTCGACAGTGGCTGGCCAGTCGGCAAGGGTACCGGCGGACCAGACCGTGTCGTAGTGACACAACGCCGTGACCCATGGACCGCCGTCGTCGTCGGCTGGGTAATCCAGGATCGCCACGTCACCCAGCTCGCCGCCGTCGACCATGCGACGGGACGCGGGATCGCCAATCCGGCGGCGCAGCCATCCTTCGATCCATTGCAGGCCCTGATTCAGCAGGTTTTTGTCATCCGAGGGGGTTTCGGCGCTGACGTAGTCGGTGAGGTCCTGGACCATGGCGTCGCGGTGCTGGGCAACCCAGCCGGGCAGGGAATTGAGAGTGCTCATGCGTGGGCTGCCGCCTTTGTGTCGAGAGCTGTCAGGTGCTCTTCGGTCATCTGGATGGACTGGGTTTCCAGTTGCTGGATCAGGGTCACCAGTTCGGTCAACAGGGGCGTGTTGACGCCGTGGTCGGCCCCCAGTTGAATGACCGGAAGGTATTGGGTTGGCACCTCGGTGGGGCGCTTCCGCACCGCAATGTCGCGCCAGATCCCGGAGCGGGTTTTCGTCTGGGTAGCGAGCCACGCAACGAGTGCATCCGTCGCCGCAGCATTGCGGGCCGGATCCACGCCTCGCCGGTAACACTCCGGATCGAACGCGTCGAAGCCCTCCAGCTCTATCCCTTCCTTCGCCGCGACATCGAAGACCTCGGCCGCGAGGCCGTTCATGGCGGGCCGGTGCGCGTCAATCAGCTCGCTCATGTCGCGGTCGGCGAGGGCCGTAGCCACGAGCATGGCACCGAAGCCGAGCTTGGACCACAGGAAACCCGCCACATTGTCCGTCACCACGGGTGTCCCCCAGTGCTGCAGGTCCTCGGCGAGCTGCCGGGTGCGGTCGCTGGGTCCGCCGGCGTACTCGCCGAGCGCCATACCTCCGCTGCCGCCATCCTTGATCACTCCGGGTTCCAGCACGTCGGCGAATAGGTCAACGAACGCGGCCACGGTGCGTTCTTTACCGATATGCTCCGCGATGGTTGCCTCGTTCAGCCCATTTTGCAGCGAGGCAACAAATCCGTCGGCGGAAAGTCGTGGAGCGATCCACACGACTGCCTTGTCGGTGGCCTGCGCCTTGACGGCAAGGAGGACGCGGTCCAGCTGCGCCGGTGCGTCGTCGAGACCGTACACCGGCACCTCGGCGGTCAGCGTGCTCTCCGGGCCGCGGATCTGGAGGCCATTGGCCCTGATCGCGGCGACATGCTCGGGGTCGGCGTCGACCAGCTGCACGGGCACGCCGTGGGCGTGCAGGTGAGCGGCAAGGGTGCCACCGATCGCTCCCGCACCGACAACTGTGTAGGGAGAGGTGTTAGTCATGCTGTCCTTTCGGGGAATCCGAGCCCTGGGCTGGCCAGTGCAACGGAAGGTTCATGGTGCCAGCGGAAGATCCGCCGTCCACGCGCAGTACTTCGCCGGTGATCCACTCGGCCTCGTCGCTGACCAACCACAGGACGGCCCGGGCAATGTCGTCCGGCTCGCCCCGCCGTCCCAGAGGATTGCCGGAGACCGCTGCCGCATAGTCTTCGGTGACGGGGTTGGCTGCGCTGTCCACGGTGACGAACCCGGGCGCCACGGCGTTCACGCGGATGCCGAGCGGACCCAGTTCCAGGGCTGACGCCCGGGTGGCCATCTCCAGCGCCGCCTTCGAGGTGGAGTACGGTGCGGCGCCGGGACGAGCCCGCAGCGCCGCGCCCGAGGAGATGTTGACGACGTTGGCCCTCCGGCCGGCGTCGATCACCCGGTTGGCCAGGGCCACGGTCGCGAGGACCGGCGCCCGGGTGTTCAGGGTGGCGACGGCGTCCCAGGTGTCAGCGTTCAGGTCCAGGAACGGCGTCGCCGGGTACACCCCGGCCGAGTTGACCAAGACATCCACGGGAGCGGAACCCCAGGCCTGCTCGATCATGGCCTGCGGGCCATCCCCGAGCCGGAGATCGGCAGTGATGGTGCCGACGTCGTCGGACCCTGCCTGGGTGCAGGCGGCCGCCACGCCGGCGAGCGCCTCGGCGCTGATATCAACGAGGGTGAGGCGCTCCCCCAGGCCGGCAAACCGCAGAGCGATCTGCCGGCCAATTCCACTGGCCGCGCCAGTGACGACGATGTGGCGTCTCAATCGAGCTTCTTCCCCTTGGTTTCGGGCATCGTCAGGTAGACCACGACGCCGATGGCCGCAGCGATGGCGCAGTAGAGCCAGACCAGACCGCCGTACCCGTTGGTGTTCATCCAGGTGGTGATGTACGGGGCGGTGCCACCGAAAATGGCGACGGCCATGGCATAGGGCAGACCGATGCCGGTGGCGCGGACCTCGGGCGGGAACTGTTCGGCCATGATGACCGCACAGTTAGCCGAGTAGCCCAGCAGGAGGATCACGCCGATCAACTCGATGAGCAGCAGCATCCAGAAGTTGCCGTTCAACATGGCAAAAGCTGGCCAGGAGAAGAGCAGGAACCCGGCGGCGAAGGCGGTCATCGTGGGTTTGCGGCCGATCTTGTCGGACAGGATGCCCGCGAACGGCAGCAGGACCAGGAAGACGCCAACGGCGATGAAGTTCGCGGTGAGAGCCTGGCTCAGCGGGATCCCCGTGGCGACGGCAGCGTAGGTCGGCATGTAGGAGACCCACATGTAGTAGAGCAGGGTGCCGGCGATCGTGATGCCGAAGACCCGAGCGGTCTCCTTGGGGTGCTTGGTGAACATGGTGAAGACCGAGTTGCGTCGCTGTTCGGTGGAAGCGTCCGCTGCAGCCTTGGCATTGGTGAAGGAGTCAGTTTCCTCAACGGAGGACCGCAGCCACAGGCCAACCAGGCCCAGCAGAGCCGCGAGAATGAAGGCAAGCCGCCAGCCCCACGAATCCAGCGCCTCGGGCGAGAGAGTGGAGGTGATGATGGCACCCATACCGGAGGCGATGAGCACACCGGCGCCTACCGAGACCTGCTGCCAGGAACCGGCGAATGCACGACGGCGAGGTGCTGCCGACTCGACGAGGAACGCCGAGGAGGAGCCGAACTCACCACCGGCAGAGAAACCCTGGATCATGCGGGCCGCGACCAGGATCATCGGAGCCAGGATGCCCACCTGCTCGTAGGTGGGAGCGAAACCGATGACGGCCGTTGCGCCTGCCATCATGCCGATGGTGAGGACGAGGCCCTTCTTCCGCCCGTTGCGGTCGGCGTAGATGCCCATCACCGCTGCGCCTACTGGCCGCATGATGAAGCCGACGGCGAAGATTGCCAGGGTGGCAAGCAGTGCGGCTACCGGGTCGCCGGGTGGGAAGAAGTGGTGGGCGAAGATCGAGGAGAACGTGGTGTAGACGGCCCAGTCCACCCATTCGACCGCGTTGCCGATGCCTCCGGCAATAATGGCCTTCTTTCCGCGGGCGGAAAGCTTGGTTTCGTGGACCTCTTCATGCGTCAGTTGAGAGCTCATGGGGTGTTTTTCCTGGTATCGAGTTGGGATGCGACATGGTGTGCCAGATCGGCGTGGGTGGTGACCCAGACGTCGTCGAACGAGCGGATGTGCTTCATCAGTTCGTCGAGGACGATCAGTCGTGAACGGTGGCCAATGATGTGCGGGTGCATGGTGAGCTGGAAAGTGCCCCCAACCGCGTAGGCGGCGTCGAACTCGTCCTTCCAGATCTGGATCAGCTCGCGGGGCGGCATATAGGGGCGCAACGAGGCGAAACGATCCATCATCAGGTACGGGGCGTCGTCCCGGATCCATTCGACGGGGATTTCGACGACGCCGGTCGGCTGGCCGTCGGCGAGGAGTTCGTAGGGTTCGTCGTCGGCCATCAGGGAGGAGTCGTAGGCGAAGCCCAGTTCCTGGATGACCCGGAGGGTGGAATCGGAGAAATCCCATGAGGGGGTGCGGATGCCCGTCGGCCGGCTACCCGACTGGGTCTGCAGGACGTCGACCGCCCGGCCCAGCAAATCCAGTTCCTGCTCGTAGGTCAGGAGCGTGTTGCGTTCGTGGATCCAGCCGTGGACTGCCACCTCGTGACCTGCAGCGACGTAACCGGGCACCTCATCCGGCCTTAGCAGCGCACAGACGGCGGGGATGTAGAACGACGCCGACGCCTCGTGCCGCTTCAACAGGTCGAGGATCCGCGGGACGGCAACCCGCGCCCCGTATTCTCCCTGGGCCATCTTGCCGGGGGACGTCTCTCCGTCGCGCAGGGCCGGCGTCTCGTGGTCCGAGTCGAAGGACAGCAGGACAGCTGCTGTCGCACCACCCGGCCATCGCTGGGCCGGGTCTGTGTGGGCTAGAGGTTTCCCTGCGCGGACGCTGTTGACGTGTCCGCGCCACTGGGATTCGGGCCAGCTCCACGGCTGGGAGTCATTCATGAGTGCTCGTTTCCTCGGTGGAATCGTTGTGGACCGAGCCGTATCCGTGTGGTGCAGCTCTCACCTAGAACAAGTTAGATGAGATCTGTCACTCACGCAAGGCTTAATGACTAATTCGGTCATTAAGGACATCTTTCGTGATTATTTCCTCTTCAAAGAGAGCCCTTACGAGCCGGCTGCCCTGTATTGTCGAGCTATGGCTCCTGTAAAAGCGGCAGTGACGGCGTCGACACCTGACCGCAACACCTCCTCGGTTCCTCCGCGTGAGCCGCCACCCATGGATCAAACGGATCTGGATATCGTGGCCGCACTGCAGATTGCACCGCGCGTTCCCGCTAACGCTCTGGCCGAGATTTTAGGGGAACCAGCCAGCACCATTACGCGCCGCCTGAAACGCCTGCAGCAGGACCGCCTAATGAAGGTTATTGGCCGCTTCGCCTGGCCGCTGGTGACTTCAGGGAACCCTCGTCAGCTTTGGTTCAAGTGCCAGCCTGGGCGGGCGCTCGAGGTTGCTGAGAAGCTGCGAGATTTTCGGGAGATCCAGTTTTTGTTGGTCACCTCAGGTAGCGCTGATATCTACGCCGACCTCTATCCCCTCCACGGGTCCGACATCAATGAGCTGCTGAGCCGCAGCATTCCATCCATTCCCGGCATCGCGTCCATTGAGAGCCAACTGGTACTCGAGTCAAAGCGAGTGGGACACTCCTGGCGCCTGGACAGACTCGACCAGGATCAGGTCGCCGCACTCGAGGTGCACAGAGTCCCGGTCAACAAGACGCCGATGACCTCGATCGATGACCTCAGCGATATCGAGTTCGGCACCTTGCTTCAGCTTGGACAGAATGCCCGGGTGAGCGCCGCCGAAGTGGCCCGGTCTCTGAGCATCAGTAGTTCATCGGCCTACCGCACTATTCAGCTGCTGCTCAACAACGGTTCCATCTCGCCCCGTGTTGAGATGGAACCTGCGGCGGCTGGGTTCTCGTTGCACGCCATCATCTCGCTCCAGATAAAGCCGAAGTTTATTGCGGCGGCTCTGGAGAACCTCAGCGTGAAGAAGTCTGCTCGTATGGTGTCAATGGTGACAGGGAAGGCGTCGATTATTTACCACGGCACGTTCAGAGGTCCAGATGAATTGGCCCACTTCATCACCGATGAGATCGGCGCCCTTTCGGGCATCCAATCAATCGACACTTGCGTTGGTCTAAATGTCCTCCGTCGATACTGGATGGACCGGGATGGCGAACTGATGGGTGACCAGGTGGAGGGACTGCTGATCCGGTAGGCCTACTGCCGGGTGGATCCGCGAAGAGTCCTGCGGTCCCGCCAGGCACCAGTGGACCACAGTGCCCATGCGATCAGGGCCGGTTGAAAGAAGAGCCTCGTGAGGCGGGCGGAGTCAGTATCCAGTCCGAAGGCGTCAACGCCGTCGACGTACTGCGCGATGTTGCCGGGAAAGATAGCCACGAAGAATATGGCGACAATCCATCCAATATGCACTCGCCAGCGAGGCAGGAAGACCAGTGCGGCGCCCAGAACCACCTCGACGATCCCGGACGCCACGACCACAAAATCGGTATCAAGGGGCATCCATGAGGGAACCTGGGCCGCGAACTCGGCGCGGGCAAAGAATAGGTGCGCGGTCCCGGCGAATAGCAGGAAGGCCCCCAGCACGGTGCGGGCAATGGTTCGGACCGGGGACAGCGCGGGAATGTCACTCACGTGGGAAGCCTAGCAGCGACGCCTGAGGACCTGGATCTCCAGGCGCCGCACTGCCGATGCTGGTTACGGTGCTCCGGGAAGGGACTCGCAAACAATGCCGTCCTTGTCCCGGTCAAGCTTCGCGACGTCGCCGTAGTACGGGAAGTACTTCTCGTACCAGTTCTGCGCTTCCCGCCAGGTCTTGAAGTCGGAGCAGTTCTTTGAGTCGCCCGGGTTTGCGGGCTGGGGCGACGGCTTCGGGCTTGGCTTCGGCGACGGCTTCGGCGACGGCTTCGGGCTTGGCTTCGGGCTTGGCTTCGGCGACGGCTTCGGTGCGGGCGCCGGAGCCGGAGCGGGTTTCGGTGCCGGGGTCATGACCACGGGAGCTGGCTGGGTGACTGCGGCGGGCTGCCCGGCACAGTTGGTCAGCACACGAGCCATCGCGTCGCGCTCCGCCTGAGTCACCCACAAGCCGTGGATTGCCTTGGCCGAGATCTGACGTGAAACGTACGTGCAGCGGTAGGAGGTGTTCGGCGGCAGCCAGGTGGCGGCGTCGCCGTCGCCCTTTTGCCCGTTCGTCGGACCATCGGTGGCCTGCAGGTTGAGTGGATCGTTGGCGAAAATCAGCCGCTGGTCGGCACTGAGCTGCTGCGCACCCTTCTGCCACGCATCGGAGAGCGCGACAACGTGGTCAATCTGCACCTCGGTACTGGTGGTGGTTCCGCGAACAAAGTTGATCAGCGTTCCAGTGTAGGGATCGTTGAGAACACCGGTGGCAACCTGGCAGTTACCCGAGGTGAAGGTGATGTTGGTGAGTTGGACCTTCAACATGTCGTTGCGGGTGTCGCACCCGTTGTTGTCGGTATCAAACCAGGACGGCCCAAAGTTGTCGCGGTCGTACCCGGTTTTCGGTGCCCGACCCTTGACTGGAATGGTCTGCAGCTCCTGAAGGGCAGTGGACCCGTATTCGGCTGGACGGTTCAACGGGAGCTCGGTTTTGGTGCGGTACATGAATGCCGCCATGGCGTCCCGCTTGACCGGCTGTAGTGGGAGGAATCGACCGTCTGGCCAGCCGGTGGTGATGCCGGTGTTCGCTAGCCAGCCGATCTCCTTGTAGAACATGTTCTTGGTGGGGACGTCGCGGAACGCGGTAGTCCTGGAGGCAGTGAACGTTGGCTCAACAGAGAAACGGTAGAGGAAAGCCGCCATCGCGTCCCGGTTGACCGAGCTGAGAGGCTTAAAGGTGCGGTCCGGGTAGTCCGTGGTGATGCCCTCCGACGCAAGCCAATGGATCTCTTTGTAGAACTTTGTTCCCACCGGCACATCGGTAAACCACGACTGCTTGGGTGCCGTGTAAGCCGGTTCGCCGGCCAACCGGTAAAGAAAGGCAGCCATCGCGTCACGGGCTACCGACTGCAATGGCCGGAACGTGCCGTCCGGCCATCCCATCGAAATTTCCTGAGTAGCCAGCCAGGTGATCTCGGTGTGGAACTGGCTGGTGGACGGTACATCCCGGAACGTTGTCGCGGCGGTCGCCTGGGTCGGTGCGACGAGGGTGCCGGCGCCGATAACCAGCACCACCAGCATCATGACGGCAGCTCTGATTGTTTTCACTTGTTCTCCATGGAGTGCTAACGCGGACGAATAGGTACAACGCGACACACAGGTAGAAGAACTTGAACGCCTGGACCCCAGCGCATGATGTCCCCCGGCTCATGCTCGTCAATGAAGCCTACGGTGGGCCCTGCGGTCTACTTCGAAACTTGGCTCAGCGTTCCATCAGGATTGCCGAAGGAAACACCGTCCACCCGATGCCATCGGTAATGCTGAACCAGGAACAGCAGAATCTCGGGGGAGGCAGTGCCATGGGGCGATGGATCGTGAGTGGTTTTAAAAGGACAACGACGCCAAGCCCAAGCGCATCCGCGGACAACGACGTCGGCGTTCCGGCCGCGGACTGAGACTCGGCACGTTTGGAGTTATTGCCCTGGTGGTCGGCCTTTACCTGACTCCGACCGTCTTCGACCGGTACATCCTCTGGGTCTTCCGCCGGCGACCAACGGATCCACGTCATTTGCGCTGCACGAATCACCCGACAGCTCTCAAGACTTTGTGGCCTACGACCCGTGCCGACCGGTCCATTATGTGGTCCGGCCCGACTTCGCTCCCACCGGATCCGACGGACTGATTGAGGAAGCCGTCGCCGAAATATCCGCTGCCACCGGACTAACGTTCGTTTACCGAGGTACCACCACCGAAGCGCCCAGCGAGGACCGGGAGACCTACCAGCCTGATCGCTACGGCAAACGATGGGCACCCATCCTGATCACGTGGACCAGCCCGGCGGAGATCCCTGGCCTGGAAGGGGACGTCGCCGGTCTCGGCGGCAGCCCCTACGCTCATACTCCTGGCAAGCCCTTTGTCTATGTCGCTGGCCAAGTCCAGCTCGACGCGCCTGACCTTACCAACATCATTCAATACCCGGATGGTCGCGATCAAGTGAGGGCCATCATCGTGCATGAGCTGGCTCACGTCGTCGGGCTCGATCACGTCGATGACCCAACCCAGCTCATGTACGAAGGAAACAACGGACCAATCGGTCTGGGTGACGGCGACAGAGCGGGCCTCGCCCTGCTCGGCACCGGCTCCTGCGTCCCGCAACTCTAGGGTAAGAGCAAAAGTCTTGAGAAACGCCATCTGCGACATCAACGGTGGCCCGCAGATTTCCTAACCCCTAGGGGCGGGCAGGCCCGTCACGGGACCAGAAAGGTGCCTCGGTTGCAGACACGTGGTTGCCCAACCACGAACCTGCAGGTGGGGCACTTATTTGCGCCGTGGGGTGCACCTTCCCCGCGTAGCGAGCATCAAAATCGCCAGTGCCTCTCACACGTAGTGATTCGGATCATGCGAGTGGTCCGGGCTCGACCTTCCCTGCACAGTCCAGTGGAATCTACGCGGGCGCCCCAGTTCGGCCGTTCATAGGCTGATTCAGGCGGGCAACTGGACCCGCTGTAGGCCAATAACCGTCACGGCCTTCGGGGAAGACATCGCCCTGGCTCACCTGGAAAAGAACCAGGCGGATCAGGGTGGCGTCATCAATAAGGGAATTGCTGTTATGACAGAAGAGCTGGTTAGAGATCGAAAGTCACAAAGCAGGCGCAAGGCAACAAAACACGTAGATGCTCCGCTCACCACCCTGGAGCCAATGCCGGAAACGCCGGCTAAAACCTTTGACTTTGATGTGGCGATTGTTGGTATGGGCTACGTGGGTCTCCCGACGTCGCTGGCGTTCTGTGCCGCGGGCGTCAAAGTACTGGGCGTTGATGTCAGCCAGGCGAGACTGGAAGTAATCCGGAGCGGACGCGCGGACCTGGTCGACTCGGACCGGGATCGCCTCGCCGAAGCCCTGAAAAACCCCAGCTATGAATTGACCTCCGATCCAACGCAGCTCTCCCGAGCTGCCGCAGTCATTGTGTGCGTACCGACCCCGGTCGACGAGTATCTGGTGCCGGACCTGCGGATGCTTAGTGCCGCCTGCCGCGCAGTCGTGGAACAAGCTGTTCCCGGACAGCTGCTGCTCCTTACTTCGACCACCTATGTGGGGACCACCCGCGACATGTTGGCCGCTCCACTAGCCAACCGTGGGCTGATCCCAGGCAGCGACATTCACGTGGCGTTCAGTCCGGAACGGATCAACCCCGGCGCGGACGCTTTCGCCCACGAGGATGTCCCGCGCGTCGTCGGCGGAGTCACCAAGAGCTGCACAGCTGCCGCCGAAAGGCTGATCGGCGCCTACACCAAACGTATTCATGTGGTGAGCTCAGCCGACGCAGCTGAACTGACCAAGCTGGTCGAGAATACCTTCCGTGCGGTCAACATTGGTCTGGCCAACGAGTTTGCCGATATCTCCCAGGCGTTGAAGCTCGACGTCATCGAGGTAATAAACGCTGCGGCCACCAAACCATACGGCTTCATGGCCTTCACCCCCGGCCCCGGCGTCGGTGGGCACTGCATCCCCTGCGATCCGCATTACTTGCTGTGGCAGATGAAGAAGAACCGCCTGGCTACTCCTGTCATCGAACAGTCAATGAACGCGATCTCCGCTCGCCCCGGGCGGGTCGTGGATCGAATTCGCAGGATCCTCTCCGACCGGGATAAGAGTCTCCACTCGGCCCGCATCCTTGTGGTGGGCGTAGCGTACAAGCCCGACGTCGAAGACCTCAGGGAATCACCTGCCCTCGAAATCATCGACAGCCTTCTCGAGGAAGGCGCGATCGTTGGATACCACGATCACCTGATTCCGAGCCTAAGCCTGCCGGACGGGTCAATTCTTGCCCATGAGGAGGACCCGGCCGGCTACGAGCCAGATCTGGTACTCCTTCATACAGCGCATAGCGCTGCCGACAACGGTTGGATCAACCCAGACACCCTGGTCCTTGATTCAACCTTCCGCCTGCCCCAGGCGTCCAACATCCTTCACCTCTAAACGAACTTCGGCCGGGAGAACCCCTCATGAAAACTGTCATTACCGGCGGCGCCGGATTCATCGGTAGCCACCTCACTGAATATCTATTGAACGCTGGGGATAGTGTCACCGTGCTCGACAATTTGTCTACCGGTGACCTAAAGAACCTGAAGAACAGCCAGAACCACCCGGACTTCACCTTCCTGGAAGGAAACATCCTGGATCGGGGCGCTGTTCGAGATGTGGTGAGCGGGGCGGACCGGGTGTTCCACCTGGCCGCTGCAGTCGGAGTACATCTGATCGTCGATCACCCGCTGGAGAGCCTGCGCACCAACATCCACGGCACCGAAGTGGTGCTGGACGCTTGCCTCGACGAGGGAGCCGAACTGCTGCTGGCCTCCACCAGCGAGGTCTACGGAAAGAACACCGCCGACAGGTTGTCCGAGGACGCAGACCGCATTCTCGGTTCTGCGCTGAAGTCCCGTTGGACCTACGCTGCAGCCAAGGGCATCGACGAGGCTTTTGCCCACGCCTACTGGCGGGAGTATGGCCTGAAGGTGTCGATTGTGCGGCTTTTCAACACAGTCGGTCCTCGCCAGACCGGTCGCTACGGAATGGTGGTACCGAACCTGGTGGGCCAGGCGCTGCGCGGCGAACCCCTCACCGTCTTCGGGGACGGCAAGCAGACCCGCTGCTTCTCCTACGTGGGCGACGTCGTCCCAGCACTGGTCCGCCTCGCTGAGGAACCCGCCGCCCGCGGGAAGGCAGTCAACCTGGGCGGTCTGCAAGAAATCTCGATCCTCGAGCTTGCCGAGCAGACCATCAAGTTGTTGGGTAGCACCAGCGGCATCAAGCTAATCCCCTACGACGAAGCGTATGGCTCCGGCTACGAGGATATGCGACGACGGGTACCCGATAACTCGCTCGCTGGCCGCCTTGTGGGATTCAAACCCACCACCACGGTCGACACCATCATCCTTAAAGTGGCACGTGCCATGTTGGCAACCGCTCCCTCGATACCTTCTGAGCCAACCCTCGCTGGCGCCGCATCATGACGGAGGGCCCCCCGGAGAAGGGCAAGGAACCGCGTCATCGCCAGGCGGTGAATGAGCCCTTCGTCCAGACGCTGAAGCGCTCATCTGTGCCCTTCCGGTTCCTTGCCCTGCTGGTCGTTGTTTTGCTCATCGCCGGATCCGTCAGTGTGTACTCTGCTGTGCGCGCTGACGGGGTGGAACTCCCCACGGATGGGGTGCCAGCCGGCGTAACCACTGTCAGCCTGACCTTCGACGATGGTTACGCAGATCAGGTGGAGGCTTCGCGGATCATGGATCGTCACAACTTCAAGGGGACCTTCTATGTGTCCACGGGCCTGATCGCGCCGGAGGAGCCGGTAGGGGATGAGCCAGCACGTTTCATGACCCTTTCCGAGATCCGAGAACTGCGGGATAATGGTCATGAAATTGGAGGGCACACGGTGACTCACGTTGAGTTGCCAACGCCGGACCTCGCCGAGATGACACGAGAGGTCTGCGACGACCGAACAATCCTGACCAACTACGGATTCAAGGTGACTAGCTTCGCTTTTCCCTATGCGTCGACAAGCACAGAAGCTCAGCAGGTGGCTGAAGACTGTGGATACAACAGTGCGCGCGGTCTGGGTGGTCTCCAAAGCCCTGATGTGCCCGGCGCGATCGGCTCCTGTGAGAACTGCGAATTCTCCGAGACCACTCCCCCGGATAACCCGTACCTCATCAAGGCGCCGCGACAGGTTGAAAACACCTGGACCCTCGAAGACCTGAAGGGTACGGTCACAAACGCGGAGGCGGACGGCGGCTGGGTCCCGCTTTCCTTCCACCACGTCAACAAGAGCGACTCGTTGATCGCCATCGACCCGGAAATCTTCGAAACCTTCATTGATTGGCTCGCGGATCGTGCCGAATCAGGTGCCCTGGTAGTCCGCACAGTAGACCAGGTTATCGGCGGTGCGGAACAACCCGCGGTCCGCGGACCCCTGCCAGAAGCCCGCACCGGCAACATGATCCTCAACGCTGGCTTTGAAACCATGGGGCCGAACGACGAGACTCCCGACTGCTGGCAGACCGGCGGATGGGGAGATAACAGTCCCTCTTTCTCCGTCGTGGGCGACGCGAGAACCGGTGAGCAAGCTCAACGGCTGATCATGAGGTCACATGTCGACGGCGACGCCAAGCTCCTCCCGAAACTGGACCTGGGAGCGTGTGCACCGACGGTGCGGACCGGCCTAACCTATGATCTCAGCGCCTGGTACAAATCGACCGGAAACACTCAATTCGAAATCTATACCCGGAGTGCTTTAGGTCCGTGGAATCACTGGACCTCCAGCCCATACTCACCCCCGGCAGAAGACTGGGAGCAGGCACGGTTCACTACTCCTCCAATCCCACACGGGGTGGTGGAACTAAGTTTCGGCATGAATTTGTTGGATGACGGTCGGCTTGTGACCGATGACTATGGCATGCAACCCACTCCGGGGGCCAGCAATGGACAGCGGGCACCCCAGGCGCAGGCCTTCACTGACTATCCGGCGAGTGGCCTGTTCTACACCGAGGTTCAATGGCTTGCCCGGGAAGGCATCACCATTGGCTATGCTGACGGCACCTTCCGCCCTCTTGAGCCGATGGACCGAAAGACTGTCGCAGCCTTCCTATATCGGATGGCGGGCGAGCCCACCTGGGAGGCGCCGACAATCTCGCCCTTCACCGATGTGTCGCCGGAGGATGAGCACTACCTCGAGATTACCTGGCTGGCGAGCCGCGGAATCGCGTCGGGCTGGACCGACGGCACTTTCCGTCCGCAGGACCCGATCACCAGGAACGCCGTAGCGGCTTTCCTCCACCGGTTCGGGGGGAGCCCCGAAGTGACCCCGATTGAACCACCGTTCACCGACGTCACCGAAGAAAGCCCCCACTATGAGGCGATCGTCTGGCTCGCGAGCCAGGGCATCGCCGCGAGCGGGGAGGAACAAACGTATCGACCGTCTGATCGCGTCAATCGGGACGCCATGGCAGGTTTCCTGCACCGTTACGACCGCAAATTTGGTACGACGACTCCAACCGTCGCCACCTGCTGGACACCCTGCTTAATGTAGGGCAATAGACGGGCCGGCGGCGGAGCAGCCCCCCTTGAGACCTGGGGCTGACCCCAGCCCGCCGTCGGCCCCTTACTCATCACCACTCTCAGAAAGGAGGACGAGGTGTCCGATTACCCCAAACTGCCCGTTGGCAGAATGCTGCTGATTGCGGCGGCCGCCATACTAATCGTCGGCACCACGGCGATCGTCTCCTCCAGGCACAACCACCAGGAGTACCCGTGGCACACAGACATCGTGTCCACCACTTTCTGGGTTGGCGAGATCCACGATCCCGATGCCCCCGACGGGAGCCAAGAAATTTCCACCTACGACTCTCGCTGGATGGAAAGCTACGGCGGCTGCGACGGCGTGGTAACCGCCGACGGTTGCATGACCGAGCCGCGGGTGGCAGAAAACAACTTCTTTCCCAGCAGCATGACACCTCGGGAGAACCCGTTCTATCTCGATCTGCCGTTCGATGACCTCAATGACGCGGACGCGTTCGCATCCCGCGGCGAGGTCATCCCGTGGGCGGCAGAGGATGCCGCAAGCAACCCCGTCTGGCTGACCAGCAAGCAGTACAGCTTCATGAAGAACCGTTGGGTACGGCTCAAGAAGGGGGACCGGGTTTGCTACGGACAAATCCAGGATGCAGGGCCTGCCTTATATAACGATGTCGATTACGTATTCGGGCACGACGACGAGCGCCCCGCCAGCACTGAGTACAACGGTGCCGGAATGGATGTTTCGCCTGCCCTCAACAGTTGTCTGGGGTTCACCCAGCTCGACGGAATGAACGACGTCGTCGACTGGCAATTTGTCGATGAAGAAGATGTGCCAGATGGTCCGTGGCGGATCATCGTTACCACCAGCCAAGTTCAGTAAGCAGTCGGAGGGGTCTCCCCACTGCCTCGCGATATCGTATGGAGAGTTATGGATTTTCTGGGGTATTTCATCATCGTTCTACTTGTGATCGGCGTGAGTACAGCCTTCTGGGGTGTCGTCGGTCTGGGCCGCCGGATCACCGAGGTGTATCGGCGGCGCGTCGCCGTCCCGGAGGGTGAAGCACCTCCGCTGACGGCAGTGCCCGACGTCGACGACGTCGCAGTCCTGATTGCCGCTCACAACGAGGCCGGATCCATCCAGGAGTCAATCGCCGCTGCGGCCAAGCTGGTCCCCCTCACCAACATCCACGTGGTGTCGGATAAATCCACCGACGCGACCGCTCGGATCTGTCGTGAGCTGGGAGTCAATGTCCTGGACCTGGAGATCAATCGTGGCAAGGCCGGAGCCTTGGCCGAAGCCATCGAGCACTTCGCCCTCTGCGACAGTTACGACGTGGTGTTGATTCTGGACGCCGATACCCGCCCCACTCCCAACTATCTCGAGACTGGTCTACCCCTATTCGCGGAGCCCGATGTAGTGGCGGTTGCCGGCCGGGCACGGTCGATCGTCGGCTCCGGCCCGCACAGTTTCATTGGCCAATTCCTCGTGGCCTACCGCGACCGGCTATACCTGGTCGTCCAACTCCTTCTCAAATACGGTCAGGCCGCCAAATCAGCGAACGTGGTCAACATCGTTCCTGGTTTCGCCAGCATGTATCGCACGTCGGTCCTGCGGCAGATCGACGTCGCTGGCAAGGGTCTGGTGATCGAGGACTTCAATATGACCTTTGACGTCCACGCCCGAAAACTGGGCAGGATCGAATTTCATCCATCGGCGGCCGTTGCCTACACCGAAGATCCGGATAATCTGGCCGACTACATCCGGCAAATACGGCGCTGGAATTTGGGCTTCTGGCAAACCGTCAGGAAGCACCAGTTTCAGTTCACCAAGTTCTGGATTAACCTTTGCGTCCACATTGTCGAGCTGGTGGTGAGTGGGATTCTGCTCCTGCTGGTGCTCCCTCTGCTGGCCCTGTCCCTGATCTTCGATCTTTTCCTCTTCGGTACCCAGGATCTGCACCCCACCGTCGAATTTTTCGGAAACGTCATACCGGTGGAAGCGGTTCTCCTGGGGGTGCTCCTCCCCGATTTCCTGCTGACAGTGTTCGCCGCGATTGCACTCAAGCGGCCGGTGTATCTGCTGATCGGGCTGCTGTTCCCTTTGGTTCGCATGCTAGACGCTGCGGTTTGCCTAAGCCAGATTCCCAAAGCCTGGCTCGCAGGCGGGTCCAGCGGTATCTGGGTTAGCCCAAAGCGCCGCCAACCTGACCAGGTACAGGGGCGACGTCGAGCGGCGCACGCAACAGAACCGGCTATTGCCGATCCTTCTCAATAATTGCCACAAGAGCGGGCGTCAATTCATCCCGTCGACTGATCCCGATCTTCTTGAATACCCGGTACAGATGCCCCTCAACCGTTCGCAGCGACACGTGCAGTTGACCGGCAACGGCACGGTTGCCCGAACCCTGCGCTACCAACTGGGCCACCCTAAGCTCGCGTTCGGAAAGCACGGGCAGGTCATCCTGCTGGTGGGCCTCAAACAGTTCGACATTGGCGGTGTGGGGGTGATAGGTCTTAAAAACCTGGTACGCCCGGGCCAGGCCAGCGTTGGACCCTGACGCTTTCAGTATCGCTATTGCGCGTGCTGCCGCGTCAACGGCCAGCAAGGAATATCCGGCACGGCCGGCTTCCTCCGCGGCAGCAATCAATTCCTTCTCCTGTCCCGAAAGCAATGCGTCTGCATAGAGGTGAAGGATCAGCGCTTCGGTGCCTTCGGCATTGGTCGACAAATCAGCGAGCCGGCGGGCGACGGAATCGTCACCAAGCCTGATTGACAACTCCAGGGCGTGCATCTCGACGCTGACTAAGTTGGCCTTGGCAGCAGCGGAACGTACCCGGCGAAGCTCAGCATCAGCACCCGACGTCGGCACCAGCCAGGCTCGCGCCGCAGCAGCGTACCCCTCACCGAGGAGCAAAAGCTGCCGACCGCCGTCGTACGTGCGTTGATCAAATCGCCCCAGATAGCCGGCCGTCCGGTCTCGGTCCCCCGCCAGACTGGCTACGTACGCAGCGAGTCCGAGCGCCAGTGGGCGCATCTGATAATTGTCGAAAACCTGCAGGCCCTCGACAGCTGATGCGAGGTACTCCTCAGCGCGCGCCAAAGACCCCCTCCGCAGTTCCTTGAATCCTTCGACCAGCTCCAGAACCGCTCCGAAGTAAACCAGTGAGGCAGAAGACCGGTCGAGATAATCGTCTATGGCACCTTCGAGCTCTGACCATTCGGCTGAGAAGATTGAGCACACGGCTCCGTGTAGGAGCGCGAACTCCTGGTGCCGGTCCGGCAACTCGGCGGCCGACACCACCTGACGCAAGGCCTCAGCTAGCACAGCTGCACCCGCTCTAGGCTGTCCTTGAGCACCGAGGGCTTCCCCAAGGTGCACCCGAGTGAAGTGCCGATCCTCCAGTGTTCCTAAATACCCGTGAGCCAGTTCACGTAACTCAGGCTCGGACTCGGCGTACCGGCCCGCGATGTTCAACCCATACAGTTCGAGAGACCTGATGGATACCTCATCGTCAGCGGATAGACCCGCCCGTCCGGTTTGCTCCTTGGTGATCCTGCGGGCTGTCAATGCCCAGCGCCGGGCGATGCTCTGCACCTGGCTAGGGTCCTGACCCAGTCGCTGTGAGAACCTAGCTTCCCAGACTGCTGCCTCGGTTGCCGTCACCATGTCCGGGGCCAGTTCCAACGAACGCCCCAGCTCTGCCGCATCAGGGATTCCGAGCAAGTAATTAGCCTGGGCAATCTGGATGCGAGCCTGGATCAGATACTTCGACGCCGTAACTGCGGCGGCGATTCTGAGTGCAGCATGCGGCTGATAGCCGTGGTTAGCTTTCCGCGCACCCGCTACCAGCTCTTCTTGGGGAACAGCTGCCCCGCAGTCGAGGGCCCACTCTAGAAAACTTATTGTGTGCTCGGGTGTTTCCTTGCCCTGAGCAGTCTCCCTCAACTGCCGGGTGCGGTTGAACAGGGCGGCGCTGCGGCCCGCCGGCACCAATTGGCGAATCAGGCCGGCATAGAGCGGATTGGCAACACTGACCATCCCCTCCTGACCGGTCCCGACAGCAACGAGTCCCTCTTCTTCTAGTAAATCCAGCTGGCTCGCGTCACCCACTTCAAGCACGCTCAAGAAAGTCATAGGGCCAGCCAGTGAAAGCAACTCCAGAAGTTCTATCGCGGCGGGACCAACTCGTCGTGACCTATCACGTACCAGGTCGATGAGCCCTGGGTCGGTCAACGACGGCTGGTCCACTAAACGCCAGATTCCACCGCGGAGGGCAAGAGTTCCCAGGGATCGGTTGTGATCCACTAGCGCTGAAAGTGCCAACGGCAGACCGCCAGAGCTTTTCCAGAGCAGGAGGCTGCTCGTCGGTGCAATAGGCCCGCCGAGAACACCCTCGCAAAGCATCTTCGCCGCTCCGGACGTCAGCGGTTGAAGATCGATACGCTCCAAGACGCCTTCCATCCACAGGGTGCGCAGAGCCCGGGGTAGCGCGGGTCCGGGATTGGTCAATGCAAATAGTGTCACCGAGTTGGTCGCCACCAACTGACCAAGCAGTTCGGCGCTGGCAGTATCCAAGTAGTGCGCGTCGTCTACCACCACTACCGGCCTGGACTCATCCGAGCTGGCAGCTCGAAGATTCGCCTGGACTGAACGCAGCAGCGTGCCGTCGGATTCCAGGGGGCCCTCCCCCAACGACCCTAGATAGGGAGCAAGCGCGCCATATCGAATAGCACCTAAAGCCGAACTGGTGGTTATTCGCGTCCACGTCACGTCCTCAGGCAACTCCACCAGGACCTGCCGCATTAGGGTAGTTTTTCCCATCCCACGCTCGGCGGCAACCAGGACTCCGTTGGCCGCGGGGCCACTGAGGATCCGAACAATCCGGGCTACGAGTTCGTTCCAACTTCCTGATTCAGACCCACGGTCGTCACGCATGGGTCTTCGAACCGAGGGCAGCGAGTGCCTGGAGGTCCTCCCGTGAGGTCAGGTGGAGCTTGGAGTAGACCTGATACAGATGCCCCTCAACGGTACGGACTGAAATGTTGAGTTTGCGTGAAATGTCGATATTGGTTGCCCCGGGGACAGCCGCCAACGCCACCTCGCGTTCCCGCTTGGTCAAGTGTGCCAGGGCAGCGGCCCCCAACGCGGGCAATTGCTTACCTACCCTGCCGTCAATCGAATGGATTAGCCGGCGAGCTTCCCGAGTGGTGGCCTGGTCCCCTGCCTCATCGGCACATGCCATCGCGGCCCGGGCAATATCCCGAGCCAGGGAATGACCCTCGGCTTTCAGAGCGCGCTTAGCGACGCAGAGAAGTCTCTTATCGTCTCTTCTAGTCATTGCCAGCCCGAAATCACCGCAAAGACCAGCGAACTCACCCTGTATCCGCGCGGCGGAGCCGACCAGCAGCGGTGCAGCCACTTGGCTGCCTAAGCGCACCGCTCCGGTGAGAAAGACTAGCTGCATTGAAGGCTGTCCATTCTGTCGGCATTCCTCCGCCCGATCAATCATGGCCTGTGCCGAACTGTCCGGCGAACCAAGAAGCGCGTTCGCGGCCAACACGAGATAGGTGGTGATCTGCTCGCCGATCCAGCACTGTTCGTAGGATTCCCTGCTCAGCTCGGCTAACACCCTCCTGGCTTCTTCGGGTTCATCGTTGACTGCATAGCAATAGGCACATTCGGCCAATGCCATTCCTAGTATTGCGGGAGCGAATCCCTCTCGGAGTTGGCTGATAGCCGGGAGCAGCGTCGCCAGAGCACTGTCGAACCGTCCGTGGCTGATATGGAGGAGCCCCTCAGCAACGCCGCGTTCTTCAACCGCGTGTATTCCCACCCCTAGCTCAGGTATCGGCCGGGAGGATAGAATCGCCCCGCACTTTTCTGGTTGGGCTGTCATCAAAAAGACAATCAATAGCCGGGCTCTGACATACTCTTTGGTCAGTTCAAGAATTCCCGGTTGAAGGAGGCGCAACTCTAGGTCAGCTGCGAAGCGCAGGGCGTCATCATGCCGACCAGCCATAGCCCAGGCTTCACACAGCAAGCTCCCTGCTTGTAGACGGAAATTTTCTTCATCACCATCGTCATGTTCGTAGGGATAGGTGAGAAGTTGAACCACCTCGGCATGCTGGCCCTGGTCTGCCAGGAGCGTTCCTTCGGCCAAGAGGAGCTGTGAACGGAGCACCCGCAATTCGGCCGGTGAGAGAGTATCCGATTCCTTGGCCAGCCTCTTCCAAACCCCCTGCAAGGTGGCAATCGATTCACCGGCAGCACCAGACTTTTTGACAGGCAGGGTAGCTCTCAACAACATAAGCTCCGCCCACTCAATGAACGTTGGTTGCCAGTCCGCATCACTCAACCGGGCCTCAAGAATGGACCGTGCCTCATGATGGATGCCCAGTGTCATCAGAGCTTTTAGCTCTTCAATCAGTAGACCGGCGTGAAGCCGGTGTCCTTCGATCGACCTCACAAACCGTCGGGCCTGATCAGGATTTCCGTTGCCATTGGCTGCTCGCGCTGCGCCAAGCGCGATCTCCGGATCTAGTGGCTCACCGCAGTTGAGCGTCCATGCAGCGAAACTCGGCGTCGCCAGTTTATTACCCTCGGAGGAGAGCTTCGCGGCAAGCCTGGCGCGAAGTCGACGGCTTCGCGCGGCGGGCACAGACCCCCTGGTCACGTCTGCCATCACGCTGTCTCTTAGGTCCGCCATCCGGTGAGGTCCCGGACTGATCTGGAGATGACGATTTTCTTGCAGCCAATCCAGGTCGTCGGGATCGCAGACCGGCGTGAGCGTATCTATCTGGACGGCACCGGCGAGCGCCAGAATTTCCACCACGTCCCGCTGACCGTCGGTGAGACCGTCCAGCCATGAGGTGAGAAACTCGCCACCCAACCCCTGCCGTTGGGGGGCGGCCCCGGTGGCGACCCAGATGCCATCGCGCTGAACCAAGATGTGGCTGGCAATCTGTTCACTGACCAGGGTGAGCAGAATTCGCGGGTTGCCTTTACTGAGGTTCCACGCCTGGCGCACGGCGGTACGTGAGAACTTGCCAAACTCGTCTTCCAATACCAGTTCGGCTTCGCCGAAGGTGAGCGGACTAAGATCGAATCTGACGAGCACCCCGTCGCCCCATAGATTCTCGATCGTCGCGCTCCCTGTCCCTTCGTCAGTGCAGACAACTAACAGGCAAGCATGCCCAGCCGCGGCGACCTGCATCAAAACCATCGCTGACATCACGTCAAGCCGATCAGCATTCTCCACAACGATCACCACCGGACGGCTACCACCCCGAGAGCTAAGCAACCGGGCAATACCGCCAATCAGGAACCGGTGGTGATCCAGAGCAGCCACATCCAGCTCGCTGAGCAACGGTCCCAGCGCACCATACTCAACCCTCGAGAGGGTCGAACTACCCCGCAAGTGCACCACTTCCGCTGAATCCGGGAGATTGTCGATGACCTGTTTAGCGAGATAGCTTTTGCCGACACCACGGCGTCCGACAAGTAGTGCCCCGCACCCTCGGGAGCTCAGCAGCACACGGGTCATGTCGCTGACTAATGCACTTCGCCCGGGGCCCTGCAAATGAGCCGCGGTGGGACGTGCCACCGCGGTCATCGAAGATTCAGCCCGCCAGTGAATAAATCCGGATGAGTAGTTCTGCAGCATTGCCCGAGACCCCCAATAGCCAATCGATACCGTGTTGCCCACTGTAAGCAGGTACGCCGGTTGGTGGCATGAGTAGTAACTACCTGTCTTGATCTGGTACTTACTCAGTTTTTGGTAGACCTGACAACCGCCGCTGGGCGCTCCATTGACCCAGCTGGTTCTGCACTCTAGGATTTTATCCAATCAGCAGAAGTGTTCTTCCACAATGCGAATAAACGCATCGTCATTGATCACCGCTGATCCGTACAACAAAGGGGTTTTACGCCAATGTCACTGCACACCAGCTCCACATCAGCCGTCCTGGCCGGGGCACGGTCAGCTTCCCTGTCCGAAGCAGACCGGCGCGATGCGAGTACCGACCGCTCCGGCTACGTTTCGCAGTCCTTGCCGGACGGGGTTGTCTTCGCCGAGACCACCGACGACGTCGTTTCCACCCTCCGGCTGGCCGCCGCCCACCGTACCCCGATCGTCACCCGTGGTGCTGGCACCGGGCTGGCCGCCGGTGCCTCCGCACGGTCCGGCGAAGTGGTCCTCGACGTGTCCCGGATGAACAAGATCCTGCGCATAGACCCGGTAGAGCAGCTCGCCGTCGTCGAACCCGGAGTCCTGAACGCCGATCTGAACGCCGCCGTCGGAGAATACGGGCTGTTCTACGCGCCGGATCCGGCCAGCACATCCATCTGCTCGATCGGCGGCAACGTCGCCACCAACGCAGGTGGCATGCGGTGCGCGAAATACGGAGTCACCCGGGACGCGGTGCTGTCACTGAACGTGGTCCTCGCCGATGGCCGTCAGCTCCGGACCGGCCGCGAAACCATGAAGGGCGTCTCGGGGTATGACCTTAACGCCTTGATCGTCGGCTCCGAGGGGACGCTCGGCGTCGTCACCGAGGCGACGCTGCGGCTCCGCCCGCTTCCGGTCGCGACGGCGACGGTCGCTGCCTTTTTCCCGGACTTCGCCACCGCGGCGCAGGCGGCATCGGCGGTCATCGCGTCCCGGATTCAGCCGTCCATGCTGGAGCTGATCGACGGTCAGACGCTCGAGGCGATCGATATGGCAATGGGCACCACCTACCGGTCGCAGGGCGGAGCGTTCCTGCTGGCTCAAACCGACGGGTACGGCGCCCATCTGGAACAGGATGTGCTGATCGAGGCCATCAGGCCGTTCGCCACCTCGATCGAGAAAGCGAAGGACGACGAACACGCCGCGGAACTCATCACCGCCCGCCGGGAGGCCATTCCCTGCCTGGAGAAACTGGGCCGGGTGTCGATTGGCGATATCGGCGTCCCGCGGGGCCGGCTGGCCGAGGTGGCGGTCGGGTTGAAGGACATCTCAGAGCGCACCGGGGTGCGGATCTACTCGGTGGTCCACGCGTCGGACGGCAACCTGCACCCCATGCTGGTCCTGAATCCCGAGGACTCAGTCACCGAGGGGCCGGCGAAGGTCGCTCTCGGCGAGATGTTCTACCTGGCGAAGAGCCTCGGGGGCACCCTCACCGGGGAGCACGGCATCGGGCTGCTCAAGCGTGACTGGCTGCTGCCCGAGCTGGGCGAGGTATCCCTCGACGTGATGCGGTCCATCAAGGACGCCATCGACCCGCATGGACTCCTCAACCCCGGCAAGGCCATCTAGGTCTCTCGTGAGGGGCGGCCCGGTTATCCGGGCCGCCCTTCTTTTTTGTGCGCTTTCCCTGGTGCGGACCAGCCCAGGTGTCGAAGACGAACAGGGTGGCGCGCAGAGAAGTGCCGTAGCCGCACAAGAGTGGTCGCCCAACAGCAATCCTGCGGGTTGACCACTTTTCCGTGGACGCCGTGCGGTTCGTGCACTTCTTTGTAACGAGCGAAGGGACGGCATCCGGGTTCTGTGGATGCCGCCCCTTCGCTGGTCGTGCCTAGGCCCTGCGGAGTGACCTAGATACCCCGGTGTGGCTTAGAGCCGATCCCGGTTGTCGACGTCGTCATCCCCCGATGTCGAATCGCGCCCGGTCGAACCGCGTCCGGTCGACCGGCGGGTGGTCGAACCGCTACCGGTCGCCGCACCAGCACTATTGACAGAACCATCACCATGCACGGATCCACCGCCGACCAGCGAGAGCGCATCCTTGCCCTGGAAGCGCATCATCCATCGGGCCAGGAAGACCAGCCCGATCAGCAGGGCCGCCAGCACAAAGGTGCCGAGGTTCAGGCCCAAACCGAAGATGAACAGCGACGCCACAGCTCCTGCCGCCACACAGTAGTACAGGGTCACGAGGATGGTCTTGCGCAGCAGGTCACCCTCCCGGCCCAGCAGGCCAACGGTCGCGGAGGCCGCAACGATGTTGTGGATCGCAATCGGGTTACCACCGGCACCGCCCACCGCCTGTGCGGCGACAACCTGCTCAGGCGGAACACCGATGGCCACACCGGTGGAGAACTGGAACTGGGCGAAGGTCAGGTTCGACACGGTGTTCGACCCGGCAACAAACGCCCCCAGCGCGCCGATGAACGGCGCGATGACCGGCCAGGAGACACCGGAAATGGCTGCGGCGCCCTCGGCCAGGGTGACCGGCATGCTTGAGAGGCCCGAGTCGTTGAGGTCCGGACCCGACTGGATCAGCACCCGCACCAGCGGGACGGCGAACAGCAGGGCGACGGCGGTGCCAGCCAACTGCTTTCCTGACACCTTCAGCGTCTGGGCAATCTGCTTTCCGCTCATCCGGTGAATCAGGTAACCGAAGATGGCGGCGAGGATCATCAGGAACGCCGGCGAGTAGAACGGCTGCACATTGGTGGTGATGCTCGTGCCGAGGATGTTCTCAAAGGGAATCTGGATTCCGGTCAGGAACTCCTTCAGCGGAGCGATCACCCGGGTGCCTACCAGCAGGACCGCCATCAGCACGTAGGGCGACCAGGCGCTGATGATGCTCATGTGGGTCCGGACGTCGGTTGCCTCGGACGGTTCGATGGTGCCCATCCAGCGGTCGGACCAGGAGGCGCGCGGTCCGAAGTCGAAGGTGTCCTTCGGCATCAGGAAGCCCTTGCTGGAGGTGAACATGACCAGCATCAGCCCGATCAGTCCGCCGAACAGGGACGGGAACTCCGGTCCGAGGAAACGCGCAACGGTCACATACGGGATGGTCATCGCGAGCGACGCGTAAATGGCGAACGGCCAAACGGCCAGGCCGTCACGGAAACGCCGCTCCGGGCCAAAGAAACCGGTGAGCATGCAGACCAGGATCAGCGGGATCAGGATGCCGACAATCGCGTGGATGGCCGCCACCTGGAAACCGATGTTCGAGACGTACTCCGGCATGGTCAGCCCGAGGACGGCGATACGCTCGCCCACTGCCGGGTCTCCGCCCAGCCCATTGGTCACACCCACCAGGATGGGCGTACCGACGGCGCCGAAGCTCACCGGCGTGCTCTGGATGATCAGACCCACCATGACGGCTGCCATCGCCGGGAAGCCCATGGCCAGCAACAACGGGGCGACGACGGCAGCCGGCGTGCCGAAGCCCGACGCACCCTCGATGAAGCTGCCGAACAGCCAGCCGATGATGATCGCCTGCACCCGGCGGTCGGCCGAGATGTTGTTGAAGCCCGCCCTGATGGTCGCCATGGCGCCACCGATGGTGAGCGTCGAGAGCAACAGCAGCGCACCGAAGACGATATAGAGCAGGGTCGCGGCGACGATCAACCCTTCGAGCGACGCCGCGAGAATGCCCGTGAAATCCATCTCCCAAACCAGCAGCGCCACGAGCACCACTAAAACGTAGCCGACCGGCATGGCGTATTTCGCTGGCCAGCGGAACCCCGCCAGCAATACCCCCACTACCAGGATCGGCGCCAACGCCAACAAACTAAGCACCGCAAGATTGTCCATAAACCAGTCCCCTTTGACTGAGGCTACCGAATGACTCCACGACTATGAACGCCACCGACCGCGCGTTTCACACGACGAAGCACTTCCACATTGTGGAATAAGATTTCTACCAACGAATAAGACCTTAGGTCTGACCACAGGAACAGTCAATGGGTGGCTGACAGATTGGGCCCATCTGCGGGTGTGGTGCGACGAGCGGTCGTCCGGCTAGTCGCCGTCGGATATCTGCCGCAGGTGCTCGCGTCAGCGGCCGATGGCTCGTGGACCGGCGCGGTGATTAACATGGTCCTTATGGAAGAGGAACTGCAGCGCGACCTCGCAGCGCACCGCGGCCTCGACCAAACCGACTCAACCTCAAAGGTGACCGCATCATGACCTCCCACGACCACCACAGCCACGAGCCGACGCTCACCGAATACGACCAGACGTACTGGGACGCTTTCTACAACGATCGGCCATCTGTCTGGAGCGGACAGCCCAACGCACAACTCGTCACAGAGGTGGCCGACCTGACGCCTGGAACTGCGCTCGACGTCGGCTGCGGAGAAGGTGCAGACGCCATCTGGCTCGCCCGCCAGGGGTGGACGGTGACCGCCGTCGACATCTCCCAGGTGGCCCTCACCCGCGGTGCCGAGAATGCTGCAACCGATCAAGCGTCGGCCGCCCGAATTACCTGGACCCGCCAGAACCTGCTGGAGTGGGCTCCCCCGGTGTCCGCCTTCGACCTCATCTCGGCCCAGTTCATGCACCTGCCCAAGGAAGAGCGTGAACCGTTATTTACCCGGCTGGCGGCCGCCGTCGCGCCCGGCGGCACCCTGCTGATCGTGGGCCACCACCCGACCGACATGGAATCCGGCGCGCACCGGCCTCCCCGCTCCGACCTCTTCTACACCGCCGAGGAGATTGGTTTGCTCCTGGTTCCGGGGCAGTGGGACATCGTGACCGAGTCGCGGGAACGGGTGCAGACTCACGACGGCGAGGCCCTGACCATCCACGATGCGGTGCTGCGCGCCCGCCGGAAGTCCTGACCGGTTTCGGCTTCCGGGGAAGAAACTGGCTCCGGGATGCCTTATAGAAGGAGAGCTGTCCGCAGCACCACACCCCCCACCGAAGGAATTCCATGACGTATCAAACAAACACGCCGGTTGCAGCAACCGCCGCGCAGACCATCTTCCGGGTAGCCCTTGGCGGCGTCCTCGTCGCCCACGGTTCACAGAAACTGTTCGGCTGGTTCGGCGGCGGAGGCATCGACGGAACCAGCAAGGGTATGGACGCCATGGGTTTCCGCCCGGCAAAGACCAGCGCCGTCCTTGCCGGATTGGGTGAGGCTGGCGCGGGTCTGGCACTCGCCGTCGGGCTCGGCACCCCGGCCGCCGGTGCTGCTGCCGCGACGACCATGGGTGTCGCGGCAAGCGTCCACACGCCAAACGGTTTCTTCGCGACAGAGGGAGGCTTCGAATACCCGGCCGTGCTGGGACTCGCTGCCACCTCATTCGCTATCGCGGGCGCCGGCGCTGTGTCCCTGGACTCGGTTACCGGCCACGTCCTCGACCGGCCCTGGATGCGTGCCACCGCGCTGGCCGCGATCCCCGTTGCGATCGGTGTTCAGCTCTACCGCCGCCGGAAGACCCTGGCAGCCGACGCCGCGTCAGCGTCGGACGCCACCCCGGCAGCCGAAGGCTCGACCGACCCAGCCTAAACAGCCGCACCATCGCGTTGGCCGTGCACCGGACGTTCGGTGCACGGCCAACGCCGTTAAGGCTGGTGGCACAATGAGTGCCATGACGGCAATCATGCTCGGCTGGAATCCCGATCTACGGGAGGGGTGGCAGTTCGCCTACGCTTCGGTGCAGGATGCCGTGCACGACGCCGGATTCGCTTCCGTTCGGTGGCCGGCCGTCGTTCCGTCCGTTGCCCCTGGCTCTGATGTCTGGCTGGTTCTACAGGGCGCGAACGAACGAGGCCTGTTCGGTCACGGGACTGTCGTCATGATGCCCGACGACGGCGGACTCCTCACCCTCGACGTCGACCTCCTGCTCCCCCGCGGCGAACATATCCCCGAGGCAGTGCTGTTCGGTCGCGTGCCGGGCCTCCCTCTCGACGATGGCGCGGCCGTTCTCTCCGTCGACCATGAGCAGCTTCTGCGGGCCGTGTGGGCCGACTATGCGCCGTCGTCGGAGGCTCATCCCGTCGACCCGACCGCTGGCACACTTCCCGCCAGCGCCCTGCTGCGAAGCCGCGTCAACCGCTACGAGCACGACCCCGAAGCTCACCGTCAATGCATCGCCCACCATGGCAGTAGCTGTGCCGTCTGCCGCTTCAACTTCGAGGAGACCTATGGCACCCTTGGTGCTGGCTTCATCCAGGTCCACCACATCGTGCCCGGCCCGCAACTGACCGCCGACTATGTCCTGGACCCACTGACCGATCTGGTTCCGATGTGCGCCAACTGCCATGCAATGGCGCATCGCCGGGCGCCGAATCCCTATTCGCCAGCCGAGCTTCGCCGGCTGCTCCGCGGCTCGACATCCCTGCGGGGCGCGGTCGTCAGTCCTGAGGAGTTGCTGTCTCAAGCCGACGCGCAGCGGATCCTGGGACCAGCAGACTAGTTGAGTCCGATTTAAATGGTGCATGCACTGCATGCAATGGATGCACTGCTTGCACTGCATCCATTGCATGCACGTTTTAAATCGGGACCCCGAGGGTCTCGGTGCTTAGTTAATCTTTGCTACCCAGCACCAGGGCTCACCGTCTGGTTGGTGATTGTCGGATCGGGTTGCGGTTGGATTACCTGCGATTGGACCAGTCCACTCAGAAGGTTAGCGGTGATGGCTAACGCCAGGGCATTCCTGCCAACCGTACGGATACTCCCAGACAGCCATACCCCTTCGTCCCTTTCGTGGATTTACCCGATCGGCGATACGGACCCGCGGCCCGTGAGCGTCCGGAGTTGCCGGAGTTGCCGGAGTTGCCGGAGTTGCCAGAGCCATTTGTCCGCGCAGACTGCTCAACCGGGATAGGGCCGGAGCGGCCTCGACCTGTCCGACGTCGGCGCAAGGTGGAGACGGCCGCATCATCGGCTCCGGCCCCTGCGGTTGTCAGCAGCATAGGGCTCGTGTCTCCGGCCAGCAGTCGTGAGAGATAGTGGTGAATGGCGCTGACAAACTCCGGTTCCAAAACTCTCGGGAGCGCCTCAACAGACGGTGCGATTGTGTTCAGCCCCTCAATCCGCACACCCGAAGCGGTCACTCCTTTCAGATCCGGCTGACCGACCAGACAAATCCACGTTTGAACAAACTGTCTGTGCTGGGGTTCGAGCAGGGCTGCGATAGCGCTCGCTTGCTCCAGGGCAGCCGCCGACTCTTTGACCCTGAGGTGCCCGTTCTGGGCCAGTTCTCCGCGCCGCAGATGAACGTCACCGGCCCAATTCTTTGCATCGATCACCAGCACCCCGCCGGGCCCAACAATTACGTGGTCAAGGTTGGCTTTTGGTCTACCCGGCCAGTGCAGATCGTGGAGCACAAGCCAGCCCTGGCTTTCAAGCAGGTCAAGGCGGTCTGCCACCAGCAATTCCCCAGCAGCCCCGGCGTTCCAGGCCCGGTGCGTCCGTTCGGCGTGCTGAAGCTGACTCTGCAACCGAGCCACGGTTTCAGTAGCCTGCGCCAGCTCATTCTGAAGGCGCACCACCCGCTGCGACGCCCGCCGCGCCTGTTCAGCAGCACCCGCACCAGCAGTCATATCTCTCCCCCGTAAGACTCTCGACCTAGCCTAGATTGGCGACCTACCTCGGAGGTGCAATATTCGCTCAGGAGTACGTCAGGAATTCAGTAACTTGACTAGGCCATCGGACGAAGCATCGCGATGTCCCGGCGCCGACCCGGGAAACGGATGATGCCGGTCGCCAAAGCCGCCAACCAGACGGACAAACCCCCGATTGCAAGGCCCGCCGGAACGTCGAGGATGTAGTGCCAGCCGAAATACACGGTCGCGAGGGCCGTCAGCACAACGTAGGCCCACAACAACCATCGAACCGGCCTCGGCAACCGGACGAGCTGCGCCACCAGAGCCGCCGTGAACACGATCGACACATGCAAGGACGCGAACGCTGCGATGCCATGCACCGTTTCAGTCGCATGGGGATCAACGAGAACCTCCAGCCGGTTGTCGTAGAGCGAATCCTGCAAATCCGACGTCGCGGTGACCGGCAGGTCGGTGAAGGACGACTCCTCAACGTAGATCGGGCCCAAGGACGGAAGCAGATAGTAGGCCGCGGTACCGAGAATCCAGTTGAAACAGAGAGCGCTCACATACCAGGCTCCGCGGGAAAGGTCATCGGACCAGACCATCGCAACGGCAAGCGACACGGGGACAAAAATCAGGAACGACACGTACACGACCGACAGGAATTCGGCCGCGAAACCCGTTCCCAACAAACCATGAAGGACGTCGCCCGGGTTATTGCCCCCAGCGAACCATCGATCGGTGGTTACCAGCATGGAGTCCGTCAGACGATCCCGAAGAAATGGCAAAAAGCTTTTCAAATTCCGATACGCCACATACGCGAGGTAAAAACTCGCCATCCCGGCAGTAATCGCAGCAATTCGATGTAGCGTCCAGCGTGATTTGATCACCGCACCGGCGGTGCCCAGCATGCCCTTGACCGAAGAACGCTGCGCGAACACTCGTGGCACAACATCAGCGATCATCACCAGGAGAACGATCAGCGGCAGCCGCACATAGCTCGGGCCCAGGAAGCCGTCAGGATCACGCACGGGCAGCCCATTAATGACAGCCGTGATCAACATCAGTCCCATAAAGGTCACCGTGGTGATCAACGGGATGCCGAAAAGACCACGCCACGGAGAGATCTCCCGCGCGGATTTAGTATTCACTGTCATCTTTCATCGCTATCAGTTTATTCGATTTGCCAAAACAAGTTGTTGTGACAATTAATCAGTTCCTGTTCAGGATTAGGCAAAAGAATCTTCAAGGTCCGGGCGGACCAGCGAAAGCCGGAACCCACGACCCCGCATGAGAATATGGATCCCGTGAAGCTACTCATCGACCGGGCCACCGCCGACGACGCCGACCGGCTCACCGAGCTCGCCGCCGTCACCTTCCCACTGGCGTGCCCCGCGTCGTCGCGACCCGAAGACATCCAGCACCACATTGCAACCGAACTCTCATCGGCCCGGTTCCTCGAACATTTAGCGGACCCGGGCAAGACCCTGCTGTGCCTGCGCGAAAAGGACCGCCTCGACGCCTACAGCATGCTCATCGCCGGCGACCCCACCGATGCCGGCGTACGGTCGTCCCTGTCGACGTTCCCCACCATTGAGCTGAGCAAGTTCTACGTCCACCCCGATCACCACGGCCGCGGACAAGCCTCCGCCCTGATGCAGGCAACCCTTGAGACTGCCGCGCAGGCTGGCGCCCGAGCCGTCTGGTTGGGCACCAATGACGAAAACCATCGGGCGGTGCGGTTCTACGAGAAGCACGGCTTCACCAAAGTGGGAGTGAAGACGTTCCGGCTCGGCGCCGGCGTCGAAAACGACTTCATCCTCGAACTGGTCCTGCCGACGCCGCCAGCCTAGCTTTCGGGTTCAGTCCTGAAGTTGATCATCTTGTGGCTGCCGTCGCAATACGGTTTGAGCGTCGACGCGCCACACCGGCACAGGGCAACGGTCTTGCGGCTGCGACGCAGCTGATTGCCGTCCGGATCGACGATGTCGAAGTCCCCGCGAACCAGCAGCGGGCCGTTCGGGAATGCGACGATCGTCTGCCGCGGACCGGTCGAGTCGCGGGTGCCCCCAGCAGGTCCGTCAACCGAAGCGTCGTCGTCGCACCCCTCCTGCGCACACCCACTCATGCGGAGACCGCGGCGGCCGAGTACAGCGACGACGCGTCGGCGTTCCACGCGTCGAGGATGTGAGCGGTCATCCAGGTGTCGACGACGACAGCCGCCGCAGCACCGAAGAATACGTCCGCGAGCAGCTCCGGCTCGGCCTCCACCAGCCCGCCGGCGAGATCCCTACCGGCGATCTGCTCGTGCACGGCGTCGGCCTCCACATGCTCGTCGAAGTAGGCGGCAACCGCGTCGTTGTACCCCAAGCGCCGGAAACCCCTCGCATACATCCGGTTCGCCAACGATGAAGTCATCTCGTAGGACGCGAGGTGCCCCACGATTGCGCCGCGCAGCCGCCGGTTGAGCCCAAACATCGACATCAGGTTCGACGACGCGAGGGTGATGGCGGGGACGTCGTCGACGTAGTGGCCGTAGGCGTCGTCGAGTCCGGCGCCGCGCATTGACTGGGCGAAAAGGGCCGAGTGCATCCGGTCGGGGACTCCGCCACCGTATTCGTCCGCCTGGATCTCCACCATGGCGGCCTTGGCCCGGCCGGTGAGGCGGGGAATCGCCCAGGTGTGCGGGTCGGCTTCCTTCAGCGTGTAAATCGACTTCTGAATCAGGAACTCACGAATTTGCTCATCGGTGGCTTGCTTCGCCACATACTTCGACATGCTCGGGCCGCCGTCGGCGCCGGTCAGCTCAAAGAGGCCAGCAGCGACACCGGCACTGGTGGGTGCTGGCAACTCCGGCAAGGTCACTGCGGAGTGCAGTTGCGCCTCATAGGCGTGCTCCAGGAGGCGGCGGGCAGCGATCAGGTCAGGATTCCATTCCCAGTCGCCGCTGGCACCGTCGATGCCGCTGTAGTGCAGTTCGAACAGGCAAAACAGGGTGAGCTGGAGGTCTTCGTCGAAGGCGAAGTCGCTGGTTGCTGCAAGCGCATCCCGCACCGCGCCGGCGAGCGCGGCGGCCGGCGCCGGGACGTCGGAGCCGCTCTGCTCCGGACCGGTCAGGATGTCCAGGAGCAGGGAGCTCACCGGACCGCGTGGCTGAGGTTGTTTCACGACGGGACCCCTATCGTTGGGCAGTCAAATATTAGGTATACCAAGTCCTAAGCATACTTGCTATCCGGTGGGGTGGGCGCCGATAGGCCCATCACGCAGCCGGCGACTCCCGCACCGCGTCGCGGCCGAGCACTGCATGCACGCCCCAGGTTTCATTGGCGATCTGCGTAATCCGCAGATCCACGACCGTACTCGCCAGGGCTAGCGCATACGTGCGTTCCATGCCGTAAAGGTCCTGCATCCAGGTCAACATCGCCTTGAGTGCTTCAGCGGTCGCGAGATTGAGGTCGGCGTTGAATCCAAAGGTGATCCGCGCCGTCGGCGTGATCGCATGGATGGTCTGCAGGGGTGCATCGACGACGACGTCGAGCACCAGATCCGTGGTCATTCCGCACTCGATCGCGGTGCCACCGACCTCGCCGTCGCCCTGCGCGGCATGCCCGTCGCCGACACTGAGCAGCGCACCTGGCACGGTCACCGGGAGGAACAGGGTGGACCCGGCGGTCAGTTCCTTACAGTCGATGTTGCCACCACCGTCGGCGCGCGGCGGAGTAGTGGTGAAGTCGCCGGGGCTGTTTGGCGGCACCCCCACGACGCCGAGGAACGGGTTCAGCGTCACCGTCTGGCCCACCTGGTTGGAGGCTGTCCCCTGCTGCACATCGACATCCCACAGGAGCCACTGCGGGACCCCGCCGTCGACGTCGAGCAGCCGGGTGAAGCTGTCGTCTTTCCGCCCGGCGTTCGTGAAGCCCCATGGGTCGGGCGTGAGCGAGACGAAGGTGACGGCCAGCATATCGCCGGGCTTGGCGCCTGCGACGGCGATGGGCCCGGTGAGGCAGTGACCCTTCCGCTCGGCGAAGAGCTGCGGTTTATCCTCCCCGGGAACGGTCTGCCGCTCCAGATGCCCCCAGGCGTCAAGGGACCTGACCCGCACCGAGTCGCCCGGGCGCACCGTGAGCACCGGTGGGGTATCGCGGGAGAAAATCTGCGTGGCGGTGGTCAGCGTCGGCTCAAGCAGGTGGGTCTCGGTGGCAGTCGTCGGGTCAGTCTCGGTGGCAGTCCTGGGATCAGTCATCGGGTCAGTCATGGGTTCAGCCTACGATGCACCCTCCCCGTGACCGGCACTCCGATCAAGCCCATCATTCGGCCGCAGCCAGAGATCGGGCGAGATCTCAGGCTGCGGCCCGTCAACGAGAACTGCGTTGTCGCTAGGGAGCAACGCCAAATTCAGGCGTCCCCAATGTGAGGAACCATTCGCGAATCTGCTCGGAGTCTTCGCTGAAAGTCAGCGCCAGCTGAAGAAGGGTACGTGCCTTTTGCGGGAGCAGGTCCGCCCCGCCGATAACGCCTTCAGCGCCGCTGTCGTAAACGCTGCCCGAGCCTGTCCTGGTCGTGCTGACGAAGAGAACTCCCTTTTCAATAGCCTCAGCGCGTGCTTCGATCTGTTGTACGGAGATTCCACCTGCCCCATGGCCTGCAGTGACGATTCCTTTGACACCTGCAGCCACAAGAGCATCGATGGGCGTGCGGTCGGCCTCGATGTAGCTGTAGGCAATCTCGGCGTCGGCGAGCTGCTCCGGATCGATGGTCGTGAGGTCAAAGGGGGTTTTCCATTCCGGAGTCCCGCATTTACTGATCCTTGCCGGAGCGTAGACGGACCTCACCCGCTCCTCGTCGATGGTTCCGAGCGCACCATAGCGGCCTCCACCGAAGGTGTCGACCCGGACCGCATCAGTCTTCGTGACTTCCCGCGCGGCGAAGAATTCATCGTTCATCATCAGGACCGTGCCGTAACATCTGGTCTCCTGGCTGGCGGCGAGCCGGAGAGCGTTAAATAGGTTTGCTTCTCCATCGAACGACAAGGTGTTTGATTGGCGCATGGAGCCTGTGAAAACCACAGGTTTATCGCTTTGCACCGTCAGGTCCGACCAGTAGGCAATCTCTTCCATAATGTTGGTGCCGGTGTTGATTACAACTGCATCAACGTCGTCGCGGGCAAGGACTTCATCCGTTAGTTTGGTCAGGCCCACCAGGTCGGTGTGGGTGGTCCTGGCTGATGAACCCGCGATGCCGGTGGCCTGGATGGAGACGTTGACTTCCTGTGAAATCTCCGGCTCGAGCCGATCATAGATGTTGCGGATGTCCACGTCGTCCTGGGCTGCGTATGACTGCCACTGGGCCCGGCCTTCAGCCTCGGAGGTGATGGTGCCTCCGGCATCAAGCAGAACTACGTTGGGCAGGTCCGGATTTTGATCGGTCCTGTCGATGGTGTCGTACATAAGGTCCGGTGTCGCATTAGCGGGGGGTGCGCCGGTCCCGGGTCCAGTTGAAGGCGTAGCAGTGGCAGTTGCCGGCGACGTTTCCGAGGCTGGGCCTGTTTGATCAGCCTGCGGTGATTGTGACCCGCATCCGGTCAGCATCAGGACTGCGCCGATTGACCCGATCAGGAGGCTCTTGGTAAAAGGTGCTGACACCTTGAAGTTCTTCATCCAGGCAAAATCTTTCTCGAGGATTGCGTTGGGGCAACAGTCAAGGCCCGCTGGAAGTAGCGGGCCGGCGGAACTCGGTCGTGAGCCCGCGTGAGATCGAATGTATTCTGCGTTTGTTTCGCGTTTGGGCTGGAGCTGTTTCAGCAGGGTTAAGCGACCGGGCAGGCCGAATAATGCATCTACAAGCGGGGCACCTTGGGCTGAGGGAACCGAAGTTCGTCCGGAAGGGGCGATATCAGTTTTCGACCGTGGGGACAGGTATCCGTTTTGAACGGAGGGGACAGATATCCGATTTAAATGGTGCAGGCAACGCATGCACTGCATGCACTTCCGGTTTCGGTGATTGCAGGCAACGCATGCATTGCATGCACGTTTCTGGACGACACCCCGGTCAAGGCCTTCCAACTGGCGCGATAAGTAGCGAAACAGGAGGCGAAACGCCTTAGCTCCTTGTTCGCAGGGTCGCGGGGTCCGAAGGCCCAACGATTCGCCGCGATTGTTCACCAACGAACCGAAGGCGCGGAGCGTGAGTGCTCGCGCTTAGCTACGCGGTCGCGTACCGGCTGACAAAGTTCCGCAGGATCGTCGCCGGCCAGTCGACCCGCGCCGAGCGGGCGCGACCCATATAGTCTTCAGCTTCAGCCGGAGGGAAGTACCCGGCGTCGCGGTAGATGTCGATGCGCTGGATCAGCCCGTCGACGTCGAGCTCTGGATGGAACTGGGTGGCATAAAGGTTGGTACGGATCCGGAACATCTGGACCGGGCAGGTTGCCGACGACGCAAGCAGCACCGCGCCGTCGGGCAGGGTGGTGCAGGCTTCTTTGTGCCCCACAAAGGCGTCGAACGACGACGGCAGCCCGGCCAGCAGCGGATCCGCAGCGCCCTCTGCGGCCAGCGTGATGGGCACCGCCCCGATTGGTTCGGAAAAGGTGCGGTCAATCACCGCACCCTGATGACGCCCCAGGGTGCCCACCCCGTAGCAGGCGCCGAGGAAGGGGAAGTCGGCGGCGACAACCCGATCCAGCAACCCGCCGATATCGCGTTCCACCCGCCGCTGGACCTCGGACTTCTGGTGTTCCGGGTCGGATGAGTTGAACGGGCTGCCACCCACCATGATGCCCGAGTAGTGCTCCAGGTCGACATGCGGCAGAGGGCCGGATTCGGCACGCACACGGTGTAGCTGGTGCGGCTCAAGCCCGCCGAAACGCTGGAACGCCTGGTACTCGCCGTCGGCGGCGGCGTCCTCGGCACGGGTGGCAATCAGCAGAAACGGTTTCACCTGTCGAGACTACTGCCCTGATGGGTCAGATATGCACGAGACTCGGCCCGCGACATCGACCGGGCCTTGCGGTACGCGGCGCTGCCTGCTAAGTCTGGGGTATCGAAGTAAGAAAGAGAAGTGGAAAATGGTCCGCACAAATCCGCACGTAGAAGAAGCCGACGAGAGTGACATCGAGGTTGGCAAACCCAAGGAATGGGCCGCTGGTGTCCCGGGTGTCATTCACTCGATGCAGCCGGCGATCAAGCATATGGGCCCTAACCGGACACGGAAGACCCTGCTCGCACTGAACCAGAAAGATGGCTTCGACTGTATGAGTTGCGCCTGGCCCGATCCGGGGAAGCGTAGCAACTTCGAGTTTTGCGAGAACGGTGCCAAAGCTGTCACCTGGGAAGCAACTCCAGTGCTGGTGGCCTCCGAGTTCTGGGCTGAGCATTCGATCACTGACCTGCTCAGCAGAAGCGAATACTGGCTGGGCATGCAGGGGCGTCTCACGGAGCCCGTCTACAAGCCTGCCGACAGCGATCACTACCAGCCGGTCAGCTGGGACAAGGCGTTCTCGCTGGTCGCTGACAAGCTCAACGGTCTGGAGAGCCCGCATCAGTCGGCGTTCTACACCAGTGGCCGCGCCTCGAACGAGGCTGCGTTCGCGTACCAGCTGTTCGTCAGGGCCTTCGGCACCAACAACCTTCCCGACTGCTCCAACATGTGCCACGAGTCCTCGGGCTGGGCCATGGGCCAGACCATCGGAATCGGCAAAGCCACAGTCGCCTACGATGACTTCGCCAAAGCCGACCTGATCATCATCATGGGACAGAACCCGGGCACCAACCACCCCCGGATGCTCACAGCGCTGGAGCACGCCAAGGAGAACGGCGCCGAAATCGTCGCCATCAATCCCCTGCCCGAAGCTGGCCTGAAACGGTACAAGAACCCGCAGGAGGTCAAGGGAGTCCTGGGCCGCGGCACCGAGATCGCCGACCAGTTCATGCAGATCCGCATCGGCGGCGACATGGCCCTCATGCAGGCGATCTGCCGGCGGGTCCTCGACGCCGAAGCGGCGAACCCGGGAACGGTCCTGGACCACGACTTCCTGGAAAAGCACACCCAGGGTCTTGACGAGCTCAAAGTCAGTCTGACCCAGCTGGATGAGGGCGCAGTACTTCAGGCAACAGGACTGACCGTCGAGGAAATCGACGAGTTGGCGGACCGCTACATCAAGGCCGACAAGGTCATCATCACCTGGGCCATGGGCATCACGCAGCAGAAAAAGGGCGTGGCCACCATCAAGGAGATCATCAACCTGCTCCTGCTGCGCGGCAACATCGGCAAGCCTGGCGCCGGTGCCTCCCCGATTCGCGGGCACAGCAACGTCCAGGGGGACCGGACCATGGGCATCTGGGAGCAGATGCCGCCGTCGTTCCTTGACGCCCTGGAAGAGGAGTTTGGCTTCGACCCACCCCGTGACCACGGCATTGACGCTGTGGAGACCATCCGCCAGATGCGCGACGGCGGCGTCAAGGTTTTCGTTGCACTGGGCGGAAACTTCGTGGCAGCGATCTCTGACACCCACGCCGCCGAGGAGGCCATGCAGGCCACCGATATGACGGTGCAGATCTCGACCAAGCTGAACCGGTCGCACGCGGTGATCGGCAAGGAAGCGCTGATCTTCCCGACCATCGGCCGGTCCGAGATCGACATGCAGGCCAACGGCCCGCAGTTCGTCACGGTGGAGGACACGGTTTGCGCCGTGCACCCATCGCACGGCACCGTTGATCCCGTCGCCCCGAACCTGCTCTCCGAGGTGGCCATTGTCAGCCGCCTCGCGCGCGCCGTCCTCGGCGACAAGGTGAACGTGGACTGGGATGGGTTCGAAGCCAACTACGACGTGATCCGCGAGCACATTTCGCACGTCGTCGACGGCTGTGAGGATTACAACCAGAAGGTTCGCCGGGAAGGCGGATTTGTGCTGCCGAACGGACCACGCGATTCACGGACCTTCAGCACCCCCACCGGCAAGGCGATCATCACGGTGAACGATCTGCAGCCGGTCGAGCGTCCAGCAGGCACCCTGATCCTGCAGACCCTCCGCTCTCACGACCAGTTCAACACCACCATCTACGGTCACAATGACCGCTACCGTGGCATCAAGAAGGGCCGCCACGTGGTGTTCGTGAACCCGGAGGACCTGGCCGAGCTGGGCTTCTCTGACGGTCAGTACGTGGACATCCGCGGCGAATACCAGGACGGCCGGGAACGCGTGCTGCGGAACTGGCGCGTGGTCTCCTACCCGAGCGCCCGTGGCTGTGCCGCCGCGTATTACCCGGAGGCCAACGTGCTGGTGCCCCTGGAGGAGCTGGCCGAGGGCAGCAACACGCCCATGTCGAAGGCAGTGATCGTGCGACTGGAGCCGACCAAGGGCGACGCGACGTCATCCGCCGCAGCCGCGAAGGCTTCCATCTCGTAGCCCCTCTCGTAGCCCAGCGTCCACCACAGGGCGCAAAAAAGTGGCTCCCCCGCAGGATCGTGGTCTAGCAACCACTTTCCTGCGGGTGAGCCACTTTTTTGGTGACTAACCGGGCAGCTACCGTGACCGACCGGGCAGCTACCGTGACTGACCGGGCAGCTACCGTGACTGGCCGGGCAAAGATCCCTGCTACTGGGCGGTCTTCGTCCAGCCGTTGGCGTCCGGGCCGTCTTCGAGGCCTTTCGCACGGACCTGCATGACGACGTCGGCCGCTGACTGCACGGCGTCGTCGGCACCTTTACGGCCGCTGGTGTCAGCTGTGCCCGCCGCATAGCCGATCAGGAAGGCGCTGATTGCCCCGGCGTTGGGGGACACCGTCTCGGACGTCTGGGCGGCGACCTCCACGATCCGCTCGTGGTCCACCTCCAGGTCGAGGATCTGCAGTGCCTGGGTGAGCTGGCGGCTCCATTCGCTGAGAGTGCGCAGTTCGTCGTTGCCTGTCATATGGGACTCCGTAAATTGTGGGAAGTTTGGTGCCCTCAAGAATTAGCACCTGCGGGCACTTTCCACAACGTTGGCCAGTCGAGCGGACGGTACCCAATAATGGACTCATGGCCTCCCCCATAGAGCACCTCGACGTCGCGATCATCGGGGCGGGGCTCTCGGGCATCGGCGCCGCCCACCGGCTGCGCACCGAATGTCCCGGCAAGTCGTTCGCCATCTTTGAGGCGCGCGACGCGGTCGGCGGCACTTGGGACCTCTTCCGCTACCCGGGCGCCAGGTCCGATTCCGACATGTTCACCCTGTCCTACCCCTGGCGGCCCTGGACCGTACCGGAATCCATCGGCGACCAGCCAGCCATCCTGAACTACCTGCAGGACACTGCCGAGGAATCGGGCGTGACGCCACACATCCGCTTCGCCACCCGCATGGTGAGTGCCGACTTTTCCTCGGAAACCTCTCGCTGGACGCTGCACCTGGACACCGACGACGACGACGGCGCCACCCACCGCCGCACCGTCACCTGCTCGTTCCTGTACGCCTGCACCGGGTATTACAACTACACCCAGCCGTACCAGCCTGACCTCCCGGGCCTTGAGGACTTCACCGGCGAGGTGATCCACCCCCAGTTCTGGCCGGCCGGCTTCGATTACACGGGCAAGCGGGTGGTCGTGGTGGGGAGCGGCGCCACCACCATCACCCTGGTCCCGGCAATGGCCGACGACGCCGCCCATGTCACCATGCTGCAGCGATCGCCGTCCTACGTGGTGACGGTGCCGCGCCGGGACCGGTTCTCCGACGCCGCCCGGAAGATCCTGCCGGCGGGTCCGGCCCACCGGGTGGCCCGGGCCCGCAATGTTCTCTACCCGCTGGGGTTCTACCAGCTGTGCATGAGGCTGCCGCGGGTGGCGAAGGCGTACCTGCGGTACCAGGCGCGCGGCATCCTCAAGGACGAACAGCAGATCCGTGACCATTTCACCCCTACCTACAACCCGTGGGAGCAACGGGTGTGTGCTGCGCCGGACGGTGACTTCTATCGGTCGCTGGCGTCGGGGAAGGCGTCGGTGGTGACGGATCGGATCGACCGGTTCACTGCCGGCGGGGTCCGGCTTGCGTCGGGGCGGGAGCTGGCGGCCGACGTCGTCGTCACCGCTACCGGGCTGGCCCTGCAATCCCTCGGCGGCGCGAATCTGAGTGTTGACGGCGTCCCCGTGGAGCTGGGTGAGTCGTTGATCTACCGTGGCGTCCTGGTCAGCGGGGTGCCGAACTTTGGCTACTCCCTGGGGTACACGAATGCGTCCTGGACGTTACGCTCGGACCTCAGCGCCCGGTACGTGTGCCGGCTGCTCAAGCATATGGACCGCAACGGGCACACGGTGGCAGTCCCGGTGCCAGCCTCAGGTATGGCGCGGCGGCCACTACTGGCCCTGTCGTCGAACTTCATGCTGCGGGCCGTGAACGTGTTTCCGCGACAGGGTTCGGGCACCCCCTGGACGCTGGGCGCCAACTACCTCCTGGATCTGCCGCTGGTGATGCTGGGCAAAGTCAGCAAGCAGATGGCGTTCGACGTCGTTCCCGGTCGAGGCTCCGCCCGGCGGCGCAAAAAAGTGGCGTAACTGCACGTCTGGCCGCAGAAAAGTGGCCTGGCCGCACGCAAGTGGTTGCCCCACCACTGATCTGGGGCTGGAGCACTTTTCTGCCGGGAGGGGCCGCCCCGCAGGCTCCGGAACCGGCGCCGACGGCGAGGTGGGGCGCCGCTATTCGGTCTTCGCGGCCGACTTCAACAAATCCAGCCGCAGTGCGCGGGCGGTTTCCATGTGCTGCCGGGCGATCTGCCGGGCGTCGTCGGCGCGCTGATCGATGATGGCCCGCACCAGCGCCTCATGCTCGTCCAGCGCATCTTCCCATCGGTTGCCGACGGACAGGGTCGACCGAGGCGTGTTGATGAGGTGGGTGGAGAGCCGTTCCAGCAGGTCCTGCAACACCCGGTTGTGCGCGGCCGTACTGACGGCCGCATGGAATTCGACGTTGCAGCGGATCCGGGTCTGGTCATCCGGGGAATCGAGTTCCCGGTCCCGCTCAACCAGTGCCTCAAGGCGCATGATGTCCGAGGCCGTTCTGCTGCTGGACGCCTGTCCGGCCGCTTCCTGTTCGAGCATCACCCGCAGGTCGTAAATCTGGATGACTTCCTGGGGGTCAATCTGCGGCACCTGAAGGCCCCGCGCGGCGCGCTCCAGCAGACGCTCGTGCTGGAGCCGGCTGAGCGCCTCGCGGATGGGAGTCCGCGAGACGCCAAAGCGCTCCGAAAGGCCCACCTCGCGCAGCGGGGTCCCGGGAGGATGGACACCTGCCAGAATCTCGCTGCGCAGCACGCGGAAGACCACTGAGCCGTCGACGCGTCCCGTCGAATCTGCCGGATCAGACACTTTCAACCGGTTCAGACACTTGGTGCTCCTCTAAGTAGGACCTGAATTTTAGGCACCCTATCCACGGGTGTGGGCTAGGACATTACTCATGGAACAGCCATTCGGACGCGTCGACGAGCGACTCGGGTGGAACTGCTAGACGGCGATCTGGCGCAGCACGTACTGCAGGATGCCACCGTTGCGGTAGTACTCGGCTTCACCCGGAGTGTCGATCCGCAGGACAGCCTCGAAGGTGATGGGCTCGCCGCCACCCTCGGGGGTCGCCGTGACGGTGACGGTCTTCGGGGTGGTGCCGTTGTTCAGCTCGGTCACGCCGGCCACCGCGAAGGTCTCGGTGCCGGTGAGGCCCAGCGTCTCGGCGTTCTGGCCCTGAGGGAACTGCAGGGGAAGCACGCCCATGCCGATGAGGTTGGAGCGGTGGATCCGCTCGTAGCTCTCGGTGATGACCGCACGGACGCCCAGGAGCGCGGTGCCCTTGGCAGCCCAGTCACGGGATGAACCCGAACCATATTCCTTGCCGGCTAGGATCACGAGCGGCGTGCCAGCGGCCTGGTAGTTCATCGCCGCATCGTAGACGGCAGCCTGTGGCGCGTCGGCCTGGCTGAAGTCGCGGGTGAAGCCGCCCTCGACGTCCTCGAGGAGCTGGTTGCGGATCCGGATGTTCGCGAACGTGCCACGGATCATCACTTCGTGGTTGCCACGGCGTGAGCCGAAGGAGTTGAAGTCCTTGCGCTCCACACCGTGCTCGAGCAGGTAGCGACCCGCTGGAGTATCGGACTTGAAGGAACCGGCCGGTGAGATGTGGTCGGTGGTGACCGAATCCCCCAGCTTCAGCAGAACGCGTGCACCCTCGATGTCGGTGACGGGTTCCGGTTCGGCCTTCATGCCCTCGAAGTATGGAGGCTTCCGGACGTAGGTGGATTCCGGATCCCACTCGAAGGTGTCGCCGGCCGGGGTGGGCAGGGACTGCCAGCGCTCGTCGCCATCGAAGATGGTTGAGTAGCTGGCCTTGAACATTTCCTTGTCGATCGACTCGTCGATGATCTGCTGCACCTCAATCGGGTTGGGCCAGATGTCCTTCAGGAAGACGTCGTTGCCGTCGTCGTCCTGGCCCAGTGGATCGGCAGCGAAATCGAAGTCCATGGTGCCGGCGAGGGCGTAAGCGACCACCAGCGGCGGGGAGGCCAGGTAGTTCATCTTCACGTCCGGGTTGATCCGGCCCTCGAAGTTGCGGTTACCGGAGAGGACCGCGGTGACCGCGAGATCGGCGTCGTGGATGGCCTGGGTGATCTCCTCATCGAGGGGACCCGAGTTGCCGATGCAGGTGGCGCAACCGTAGCCAACCACGTAGAAGCCGAGCTTCTCCAGGTACGGGATCAGTCCTGACTTCTCGTAGTAGTCGGTGACCACCTTCGAGCCGGGGGCGACCGAGGTCTTGACCCAGGCCTTGGAGGTCAGGCCCTTCTCGACGGCGTTGCGGGCCAGCACTGCTGCTGCCATCATCACTGACGGGTTGGACGTGTTGGTGCACGAGGTGATCGACGCGATGGTGACCGCCCCGTGGTCCAGGGTGAAGCTGCGGCCGTCGGCGGTAACGACGTCGATCGGGCTGGAGTCGCGGTCTGGTTCGGTCTTGGTGACCGTCTCGTGCGGGTGATCGTCGATCTTGGTGGCCGCACCGGTGGATGAGGGTGGGTCGGAGGCGGGGAAGGATTCCTCGAGGGCCTCGTCGACGGTCGCGCCCTCTTCCTCGACCGAGCGGTGCACGTAGTTTTCCAGGTCGCTGCGGAACTGCGGCTTGGCGTTGGTCAGCTCGACCCGGTCCTGGGGGCGCTTCGGGCCGGCGATCGAGGAGACCACCGTCGAAAGGTCCAGTTCCAGGTACTCGGAGAAGGCAATCTCCTTGCTGGGGTCGTGCCACATGCCCTGAGCCTTGGCGTAGGCCTCGACCAGTGCCAGGTTCTCATCCGAGCGGCCGGTCAGCCGCAGGTAGTCCATGGTGACTTCGTCGATCGGGAACATGGCAGCGGTGGAGCCGAACTCCGGGCTCATGTTGCCGATGGTGGCGCGGTTGGCCAGGGGCACAGCGCTGACGCCTTCGCCGTAGAACTCGACGAACTTGCCGACGACGCCGTGCTTGCGCAGCTTCTCGGTGATGGTGAGCACGACGTCGGTCGCGGTGGCGCCGGCGGGGATCTCACCGGTGAGCTTGAAGCCCACCACCCGAGGGATCAGCATGGAGACGGGCTGGCCCAGCATGGCAGCCTCGGCTTCGATGCCGCCGACGCCCCAGCCGAGGACGCCGAGCCCGTTGACCATGGTGGTGTGCGAGTCGGTGCCGACGCAGGTGTCGGGGTAGGCCTGCAGGGCGGTGGTGCCGTCGGTGGTGACCTCACGGGTCATCACCGTGCGGGCCAGGTACTCGAGGTTGACCTGGTGGACGATGCCCATGCCGGGCGGGACCACCAGGAAGTCATCGAACGCGGTCTGACCCCAGCGCAGGAACTGGTACCGCTCGCCATTGCGCTGGTACTCGATCTCGATGTTGCGCTCGAGTGCGTTGGCGTTGCCGGCGAAGTCGATCTGCACCGAGTGGTCAATGACCAGTTCGGCGGGCGCCAGCGGGTTGACGCGCTTGGGGTCTCCACCGAGTTCGACGACTGCCTCGCGCATGGTGGCGAGGTCGACGACGCAGGGCACACCGGTGAAGTCCTGCATGATCACGCGGGCCGGGGTGAACTGGATTTCGGTGTCGGGCTCAGCTTCGGGGTCCCAGTTGGCCAGGGCACGCACGTGGTCGGCGGTGATGTTGGCGCCGTCCTCGGTGCGGAGCAGGTTCTCCAGGAGCACCTTGAGACTGTAGGGAAGCTTCTCTGATCCCTCTACAGCGTCGAGGCGGAAGATCTGATACTCAGCTCCCGCTACCTCGAGTACGTCTTTGGAACCGAATGTGTCGACAGCAGTCATTGCTAGTATCCCTTCCAGGATTGGTTACGCCTTTGAACCCATCATATCCCGAAACGCAAGAATGCTGTATACAGTCGTACACACTCGCGTGGCGCCCCGGAAAAGTGGCGGCCCCGCAGGCTAGTGGTGGCCCCACCGCTGCGCTGCGGGTCGGCCACTTTTCTGGGCCGTCGGCCCGCCCAACCGGAACGTTCGCAGCGCGGCAGCGGGATTCTCACCCCGCGATAAGCCCCCTTCCGTATCGATGTGACGCCGGGCACACTTGCATGAGCACTCGTTCACCGCTGGGAGAGCGCCGGAAGTCCGTCGGAACCTGCCCGCGGACGTCATCGCCGAGGAGGACCATGAGAGCCGTTCGGGTACACCGCTACCAGGAAGACCCGCTGATCGACGACGTGCCGGAACCCACGGCAACCGGTCCGTGGGACGTCGTCGTCGAGATCGGCGCCGCGGGCCTGTGCCGCACCGACCTGCACGTCATCGAGGGGCAGTGGGACGCCATCCAGCACCCCAAGCTCCCCTACATTCTCGGGCACGAAAACGCGGGGTGGGTCCGCGAGGTGGGCTCCGCCGTCACCAACGTCCAGCCCGGCGACACCGTGATCATGCACCCCATCGTCACCTGCGGCCTGTGCCTTGCCTGCCGCGAGGGCCAGGACTCCCACTGCGAAAACTCCACCTTCCCCGGCCTGAACGTCGACGGCGGGATGGCCGAGATGATGAAGACCAACGCCCGCTCGGTCGTGAAACTCGACCCGTCGCTCAGGCCCGCCGACATCGCCGCCCTCGCCGACGCCGGCCTCACCGCCTATCACGCGGTCCGCAAAGCCGCGCCGCTGCTGCACCCCGGAACCCACGCCGTCGTGATCGGAAGCGGCGGGCTGGGCCACATCGGCATCCAGTCCCTGAAGGCGCTCACCTCGGCGCAGATCACCGTCGTCGACACGTCCGAGGAGGCGCTCGAGCTGGCGACGGCGCTCGGCGCCGACCACACCCTGTCCCAGGCGGGCGACGGCGGGAAGCTCCTCGAGATCACCGGCGGCGGCGCGCACGTGGTTTTCGACTTCGTCGGCGAGCACGGCACCGAAGCGCTCGGCCTGAACGTGCTGCGCAACCGGGGCAGCTACTACACGATCGGCTACGGCGGGGCAGTGAATATCGACACCATCGAGATCATTTCCCGGGAGATCAACATCGTGGGAAACCTCGTGGGCACCTACCTCGACCTCGTGGAACTCATGACCCTCACCGCACAGGGCCAGGTCACCCTGCACACCCAGACGTACGACCTCGAAGACGCTGTCCAGGCGATGCATGACCTGGACAGCGGCAAGCTGGTCGGCCGTGGCATCCTCGTCCCCAACCTCACCACCCAAGGGAGATAACAATGGCGTATCCCGCTAAGTATTCGACGCTCAATGAGCTTCAACTCACGCAGGAGGCCCGGCGGATCCTGGTCCGGATTATCCGGGTGGCGTTCCCGCACCCGAAGATCCCGGACGGGCCGTACGAGCGGATGGCCGACAAGATCATCACCGAGTCCAACGAATCCACCTGGTTCAGGGTGGCCCTGACCCAGGGGCTGCTGACCCTGAACCAGCAGGGCGGCGAGAACTTCCTCGACCTCTCCGACGACCGCGCCCTCGCCGTGCTGCAGCGCATCGCCGACCTCGACTTCTTCGGCTTCATTCGGCGGACCACCGTCCTGAACTTCTATGACGACCCCGAGGTCTGGGACGTCTTCGGCTACGAGGGCGAGTCATTCTCCAAGGGCGGCTACCTGCACCGCGGATTCGATGACCTGGACTGGCTTCCCAGCCCCCGGGTCGAGGAGGCGGACGAACCGCTCACCGAGATCGGGCCGCTCGGCTACGACATCGCGCAGCAGGCACCGCAGCGGGTCAGGGACGCCGCAGACAGCACCGGCGAGGAGCCCGTCGAGGACCTCTTCAAGGGCCAGGACAAAGTTGAAGAAGGACGGACCATATGAGCAACGAGACAGCTGAGCACTCTGACAGCGCACACTTCGGCCTGGACGACGACTCGGTGGTCGTCATCATCGGATCCGGCGCGGGCGGTGGCACCCTTGCCCACGAACTCACCGCGAAGGGCATCAAGGTGGTGGTCCTCGAAGCGGGCGGCCACATCAAACACGACGAGTACATTAACCACGAGTGGGAATCGTTCAACCAGATGGCCTGGCTGGACCCGCGGACGACGTCGGGCACCTGGCGGATTGCGCGCGACTTCCCCAACCTGCCCGCCTGGCTGGTGAAGGCGGTGGGCGGCACCACCACCCACTGGTCCGGCGCCACCCCGCGGTTCAAGGCCCACGAGTTCAAGACCCGCAGCGCCTACGGGCGGATCGACGGCGCCAACCTGCTGGACTGGCCCATCACCCTCGACGAGCTGGCACCGTATTACGACAAGGCCGAGCAGAAGATCGGCAGCACCCACCGCCACGGCCGGCCGGCGTTGCCCGCCAACAACAACTACAAGGTGCTCGCGGCCGGCGCCGAGCGGATCGGTTACCGGCATTACGCCACCGGCCCGTACGGTACCAACGCCGAACCCTACGACGGCCGGCCCGCCTCCATCCAGGACGGCTTCAACTTCCAGGGCGACAAGAACAAGTCCAAATGGTCCACTCTGGTGTCCGAAATCCCGAAGGCGCTGCGCACCGGGAAACTGGACCTCCGCCCCAACTGCCACGCCGTGCAAATCACCCACACCCCCGAAGGCACCGTGGACAGCGTCATGTACATCGACGACGCCGGGAACCTCCAACGCCAGCAGGCCCGCCTCGTGGCGGTGGCTGGAAACTCGATCGAGACGCCGCGCCTGCTGCTGCTCTCCGGGTCTCCCCTGTTCCCTGATGGGCTGGCCAATTCATCCGGCCAGCTGGGCCGCAACTACATGCGCCACACCACCGGCTCGGTGTACGCCAAGTTCGACAAACCGGTCCACATGTACCGCGGGGAAACGATGGCCGGTCTCGTGGCTGACGAGTCCCGGCACGACGTGGACCGCGGGTTCTCGGGTGGTTACTATCTGGAAACCATCGCGTTGGGCCCGGCGTTCCTGGCCAGCTTCGCGGACCCCGGAGCCTGGGGACCGAACTTCGCGTCACTGCTCGACGACTACGAGAACACGGCCGGGTTGTGGATTGTCGGCGAGGACATGCCGCAGGAAACCAACCGGGTCACGTTGAACACCAGTGTGACGGACCGGCTGGGACTGCCCGTGCCGAATGTGCATTTCGATGACCACCCCAACGACACAGCGATGCGCAATCACGGCTACCAGCAGGCGTCGCTGCTCTACGAGGCGGTGGGCGCGTTGTCCTCGCACCACACCCCGCCGTACCCGGCGACCCACAACATGGGGACCGCACGGATGAGCGAGCGTCCGGAAGACGGCGTCGTCAATCAGTGGGGTCAGACCCACGACGTGAAGAACCTGTTCGTGTCGGACGGTTCGCAGTTCACCACCGGCGCGGCAGCCAACCCGACCCTCACAATCGTGGCGCTGGCGATCCGGCAGGCGGAGTACATCGCGGAGCAGTTGGCGACGTCGGCCCTGTAAGGCTGCCGGCCCTGTAAAGCTGGCGGGTGGGGTCCCGGACCCCGGCACGGGACCCCACCCTCGGCACATCACACGAAGATCAGCACAAACCCCACCACCGCGGCCGCCGCGCCAATCCCGGTCAGGACCCAGCCCAGGATCCTTAGCGAGTCCGCCGGCGGGACCGGTTCGCTCAGGGAGTACTCGTCAGGGTCCCGCCGGTTGTAGTAGAGGATAAATTCGGTGCCCGGCACCAGCTCCTTGCCCTCCCTGAAAGAGAACAGGGTCTCCCGGATCTCGTAATCCTGGTCATGCCAGCGATAGCCGATGCCCTCCCCGGAGACGAAAACCACTGCGTCAGTGGCGGTCCAGCCGAGCTGGGAGGTACGGATAATCCAGGCGACCAGGATCAACAGAATCCCCGGCACCAGCCCCACCCACGTCAGCACCTCAGTGATGACACCCCACAACTGAGACTGGTTCTCCATAGCTTGATGCTATCGAGAATCTATTGACGCTGCGGTAACACTGAGGTGGCCCGGAGCGCACGGCCCACCTTGTCAGCCGTGTCACGCAGCAGCACGGCGATCTGCCCGGACCGCCGATCAAAGTCCGCGGCGTCGAGGGAAACCGCAACGGATCCCACGATCTGCCCGGCCGCGTTCCGCACCGGCGCACCCAGGCAGGATGACCCGATCATGAACTCTTCGCGCTCGACGGCGATGCCACCCGCGCTGACCTTCTCCAGTTCCCGCTCCAGGTCGTCGCGGGTCCTGATGGTATTGGACGTCATGGCGGGCAGCCCCTGCCTGGTCAGGAACGCCCGCCGCCGCGTGGGGTCCATCCCGGCGAGGAGGATCTTTCCGAAGGCGGTGGCGTGCGCGGCGTCGTTGAAGCCGAAGCCCATGGGGGTGATGCGTCGCCGGGTCGGGGAATCCACCACGTGGGCCACCACAATGTGATCACCGCGGTGCACCGCATAGTAGGCGGCGGCGTCGCCCCTCGAATGCAGTTCGAGTACCAGCCTGGCAACGGCCGACGGCGTTCCGATCTGGCGGTGCAGCGACGCATCCAGGGCATGCAGTTTATAGCCGAGGGCGTAGCGGCTCTCATCCTTCAAATGGACCAGATGCCGTGATTCCACCAGGGTTTTCAGGAGCCGGTACACACTGGGGAGCGGCATGTCCAAAGCTGCCGCAATTTCCTTGGCGGACAGTCCACGCTCGTCGGCGGCAACGACGTCGAGCAGCGCAAAGGCCTTCTGCACCGAAGCCATACCGGTAAGAGCATCGTTGCGTCCCATGCCCCCATCTTCGCCGGTCCGTCAAGCCAGGGGCAACCTACTCGACGGTCAGCTCACCCATGCGACCCCAACCGTCGGCGGCGATCTTCTCGCTGATGATCTGCGGCGTCTCCACGAGTGCCTGCGGCATGTCCTTCATCGCCTGCTGGAAGTGGGCGCTGTTGACGTGGTCCCCGGCGGCGTCGTCCTGGAACGCTTCGACCAGGACGAACTCGTTGGGGTTCTCGACGCTGCGCGACCAGTCGAACCACAGGTTCCCCGGCTCGTTGCGGGTGGATTCGGTGAACTGGCGGGTGAGGTCGAGCCACCGGTCGGTCCAGTCCGGTTTGACGTTGAATTTGACGACGATGAAGATCATTGCGGGCCTGCCTTTGGGTCGTGGGATGGGGCTCGTGTTTCCAGCAGTCTGCCGTTAATCACCGCAGCCTCCAACTTCGGTTCTCGCCTTGTGAGAATGCGTGGTGCCCGTCAGGCGTTGCACGCCTACGCTGGCAGTGGAACAACCCTCTATCGAAGGAGATTGAGATGAGTAGTCCGATGCAGGTCCGCACCATGATCAGCCCGGCCCGGTACGTCCAGGGCAAAGGCGCCATCCACCGGGTGGGCGAATTCCTCACGCCGCTGGGCAGCAAGCCGTTGATCGTAGCGGACGATCTGGTCTGGGGTTTCGTAGCGCACGACGTCGAAGCCTCCATGACTGCCGCCAACCTACCGACCACCCGGGTGGGGTTCGGCGGGGTCCCCAGCGCCAACGAGGTCAACCGGCTGACCGCCCTGATCTCCGAGCACCAGGCCGACGTGATCGTGGCAGTGGGCGGCGGCAGCACCATCGACGCGGTCAAAGCGTCGGGCTTCGCGGCGGGGATCCGCTGGGTCACCGTCCCCACCGTCGCCTCCACCGACGCACCCACCTCTGCCCTGTCGGTGATCTACACGGACGACGGCGTCTTCGAGGAGTACCGTTTCTTCCCCCGCAACCCGGACCTGGTGCTGGTGGACACGCAGCTAGTCGCCAACGCGCCGGCGTCGTTCCTCGCCGCAGGGGTGGGCGACGCCCTCGCCACCTGGTTGGAGGCCCGGGCCACCAGCCAGTCCTTCGCCAACACCATGGCCGGTGGCCTGCCCACCGTGACCGGCACCGCCCTGGCCCGGCTGTCCTGGGACGTGCTGTGGGAAAACGCGCTCCCGGCGCTCGACGCCGTCCGCGACAACGTGGTCACCCCCGCCCTGGAAAAGGTGGTGGAGGCCAACACGCTGCTGTCCGGGCTCGGATTCGAGTCCGGCGGGTTGGCCGCCGCCCACGCCATCCACAACGGGCTGACCGCCGCCAACCAGACCCACGGCCTGGCGCACGGGCAGAAAGTCAACATCGGGTCCCTCACCCAGTTGGTCCTCGAGGGTGCTCCCAGCGCCGACATCCGGGACTTCGTCGAATTCACCACCCGGGTGGGGTTGCCGAACACGCTGACCGAGATAGGCCTGTCCACCGACGATGACGAGGACCTGCGGCGGGTAGCCGAAGCGGCAACCGTGCCCGGTGAGACCATCCACAACATGCCCTTCCCCGTGGGGGTCGACGACCTCACCAGCGCCCTGAAATCGATTGAACGGCTGTCGGCTGGCATCCGTCGCCAGGCGGGACTGCCCGAACCGGTGCAGTACAAGGCGAAACACTGAGCACCCGGCCGGCGCCGCGGATGCTCGACGCCCTGCGCGCGGCAGTCGCCGACCCGGGGCAGGTCAAGACCCGTGCCATCGACCTGCACGCCAACGCCCACGACGCCTCGCACTTCCTGCTCATCCCCCAGGCGGTGGTGGTGCCCTCCGACGCTGCCGAGGTGGGGGCCTTGCTGCGGGCCAGCGCCGCGCAGGGCCTTCCGTTGACCCTCCGCTCGGGAGGCACCAGCCTCAGCGGGCAGGCTGTCACCGACAGCGTGTTGGTCGACGTGCGCAGGAACTTCCGGGAGATCGAGGTGCTCGACGACGGCGCCCGGGTGCGGGTCCAGCCGGGCGTCACTGTGAGGGCACTCAACGCCCGGCTGGCCCAGTATGGGCGGAAGTTCGGCCCGGACCCCGCCAGCGAAGCGGCGTGCACCATCGGCGGGGTGGTGGCTAACAACTCGTCGGGAATGAACTGCGGCACCACTGACAACGCCTATCGGACCCTCGAGTCGGTGACGGTGGTGTTGCCCAGCGGCACCGTCGTCGACACCGCGGCCGCCGACGCGAACCCCAGGTTACGGGCCCAGGAACCTGACCTTTTTGACGGGTTGCTGCGCTTATCCGCACGGCTGCGGGACAACCCCGCGTCCGTGCGGACGGTGCGCCACCAGTTCTCCATGAAGAACACCATGGGGTACGGGCTGAACTCCCTGCTCGACTTCAACACCCCCGCCGACATGCTGGCCCACCTGATTGTGGGCAGCGAGGGCACCCTGGGCTTCATCGCCGAGGCGGTGTTCCGCACCATTCCCCGCCCGGCGTTCGCGGCGACGGGCCTGCTGGTGTTCCCGGACCTGGAAACCGCGACTGCAGCCCTGCCCGCCCTGGTCGATTCGGGAGCGGCGACCGCTGAGCTGATGGACGCCGTCTCCCTGAAGGTGGGTCAGACCCTGACGGGGGCTCCCGACGTCGTCCGCGGCCTCAACATTCTGCAGCACTGCGCGCTGCTGGTGGAGTATTCGGCGTCGTCGGCGGCTGAACTCGACGATCTGCAGGGCGACCAGTCGCGGCTGCTCGCAGGTCTCGGGCTGAGCGAACCTGCCCGTTTCAGCTCCGACCCGGCGGCCCGGGCGAGCCTGTGGCAACTCCGCAAGGGCCTCTATGCGTCGGTGTCGGGGGCCAGACCGCCGGGCACCACTGCCCTGCTGGAGGATGTGGTGGTCCCCGTCCCTGCGCTGGCGCGCACCTGCACCGAACTGACCAGGCTGTTCGGCGAGCACCGTTACAGCGACAGCGTGATTTTCGGGCATGCCAAGGACGGCAACATCCATTTCATGCTTACCGACCGGTTCGCTGCCCCCGACGAGCTGGAGCGGTACCGGGCATTTACCGAGGACATGGTGGATCTGGTGCTGGGCGAGAACGGGTCGCTGAAGGCCGAGCATGGCACCGGCCGCATGATGTCGCCGTACGTCCGCCGGCAGTACGGCGCTGAGCTGTACTCGATCATGCGTGAACTCAAGCAGTTGTTCGACCCGGCCGGCATGCTCAACCCGGGAATCATCCTCGACGACGACCCGGAGGCCCACCTCCGCCACATCAAGACCGCGCCACCGGTGGCCCCCGAGGTGGACCGCTGCGTCTCCTGCGGCTTCTGCGAACCAGTCTGCCCCAGCAAGGACATCACCCTCACCCCACGCCAGCGCATCGTGACCCTGCGCGCCATCGAGCAGGCACGGCTCGACGGCGACCCCGGCTTGGCGGCGCGGCTCGAGGACGATTACGACTACGAGTCGGTCCAGACCTGCGCCGTCGACGGCATGTGCCAGACCGCGTGCCCGGTGGAAATCAACACGGGGTCGCTGGTCAAACGGCTGCGCCGCGACGGTGCCGGACGAGCCGCGAACCTGGCGTGGGACGGGGCGGCGCACCGGTGGAACCTGGTCACGCGCGGCGGCGGGCTGGTGCTCGACGCCGCAGCGAAGGTTCCCGACGCCGTCGTCGTCCCGGCGAACCGGCTGGCCCGGGCGGTGCTGGGGCACGACACGGTGCCCCTGTATTCCGCCGAGTTGCCGTCGGGCGGGGCCCGGCGGGCGCCGCCCGCCCCCACCACAGCACCCGACGCCGTGTACTTTCCGGCTTGCGTCGGGACGATGTTCGGGCCGGCCGGGACCGGTTCGGGAGTACAGACGAGTTTCGCGTTGCTCTGCGAGCGCGCGGGGCTTTCACTGCTGGTACCGGCTGGGATTGACGGGCTGTGCTGCGGGACGCCGTGGTCGTCGAAGGGCATGGCCGCGGGTGAGGCGACGATGCGGGCGAAGACTGTCGCAGCGTTGCGGGAGGCCACGCACGACGGCGAGCTCCCGATCGTCTGCGACGCCTCCTCCTGCACGGAGGGGCTCAACGGCGCGCTTGGACAGGCCTCTCGTGAACTGGAGGCGTCCGGCAGGCCACCGCTGGTAGTGCTGGATGCAGTGCAGTTTGTGGCCGACCGGGTGCTGCCCCTGCTGGGTGCCGTCGAACCGCTCGAGTCGCTGGCACTGCATCCCACCTGTTCCTCGACGCGGCTGGGCCTGAACCCGGCCCTGGAGGCGGTGGCCGGCGTCGTCGCGAGTGAAGTGCTGGTCCCTGAAACGTGGGGGTGCTGCGCCTTCGCCGGTGACCGCGGGATGCTTCACCCCGAGCTCACCGCGTCCGCCACGAGCCGGCAAGCCGTCGATGTTGCCGGCTTCAACGCCTCGGCCCACGCCTCGTGCAACCGCACCTGCGAACTGGGAATGACCCGGGCCACCGGGGAGGACTATCGCCATATCCTTGAACTACTAGAGGAAAGAACGAGGATCCCCCCATGCGACTGATCGCCCCGAATTGCTACCAGCTCGAAAATTCGAAGGGTGCAAACGGGTATCTGGTCAGCGCCAACGGGTCCACAGCGATCATCGACCCGGGCATGCCGGGCGGGTATGCCCGGTTGCTCGACGAGCTGCAGGACGCGGAGCCGGTCATTGGCCCGGTCACTGACATTCTGCTGACTCACTACGACGCCGATCACACCCGGGTGGCGAAACGCCTGCAGCAGACCCTGGGGGTGCCGGTCTGGCTCGGCGCCGAGGACGCGGCGATCCTGCGCGGCGACGTGCCGCCACCAACCCGTTTCAGGCGCTTCCTGGCCAGGGTGTTCCCCACCGACTATCCGGCGCGGGTGACCGAACTGACCGGCGAGCAGAGCATCTTCGACGGCCTCGTGGCCTTCCCGACGCCGGGCCACACCCCCGGGCACATGGCGTTCCAGTTCGGTGAGGTGCTCTTCTCGGGCGACGCGGTGTCCGTCTCCACACACGGTGAGCTCAGGCAGTTCTACCGGCTCACGATCAGCGACGCGGCACAGGCCCGGCAGACCGAGGAACTCCTCAGGGCCAGGATCGCTGGCGGCTCGGTGCGGTGGGTCTGCGCCGGCCACAACGCCCCGGCGAAAACCCGGACCCGCTAGCTGTCCTTGGCCGGCCCATCCTGGGGTGAGGCCTTGGGAGAGGCCTTGGGTGAGGCCTTGGCTGGTGCGGCGTCCGCTGCGGGTTCGTCGGGAGTCCTCAGGTCGTCGAGGGCCTTCAGGGCTTTTTCCCAGCGTTTCTGCCGTTCGGCGGGTGACTGCTCCCACCAGGGGGTGCCGCGCTCACCGAGGCCCTCCTTGGCGAGCTGCACGCGGCGTCGCGCGTCCTTCACCTTGGGTTCCTGTTTGGCCTTGCGGTATTTGTTGACTGCCGAGCGGCCTCGGCCCAGTTGGGACAGCAGCTGCTTCTCGACGTCGTCGGGCAGCGTCGGATCGGCGCGGCGCCATTTCCTGCCTTCATGCAGGAAGAACCGGTCGTCGTCGGGCGTCTGGGGTGTGCTGGTCATGCCCGCCTATCGGTGAAGTGGTGTGGTATCAACTTACTAGCTGCTGGGGACCGGCGGGCCGATGACGAGCAGGGCGGCGAAGACCACGGCGATGCCTGCCACTGACACCACGGCGGCGATCAGCGGTTTGCGCAGCACCCAGGCCTGCAGCTGTTCGATTGGGCCGCGCGGGGTGTCAGCTCCGGGAGCGAGCCGCCAGCCGCCGTCGAGCTTCCCGCGGCGTTCCATGGTCTGGTCGAACACGACCGACGCGAGCGGCACCACTGCGGAGAGCAGTCCGAGCAGCCCCACCTTGGGTGACCAGCGCTGGTTCACCCAGACGAAGATGGTGACCACCACGAACATGAGGAACACGAAGCCGTGGATCCCGCCCGCTGGCGAGATGAGCGCCTCGGTTGTCTGGGTGACGTATTTGAGGAACATCGCCAGGAGCAGGAAGGCCCAGGTCAGCGCCTCGGCAACGGCGACGGTGCGGAACAGGATGCGGGGGCTCATCGGTTTCTCCAAAGGGGTCGGTCCTTCCAAATTACCGCAGCCCGGCCCGCCGGACCTCACCGGGCTGGCGTTGGACATGTCACACCCGACCGGGCCGCCCGCCAAACTGTCAGGGGGAAATGGTTAGCTGAGAGCGTCCTGATACCGTGAACAGCTCCAAGGTTGCAGCCGCTGGGAGGCACAGTGTTTCTTCTCGACCCGACGGTCCCCGGTGCATTGCCGGACCTGGTTTTTTCGGCCACCGATCTGGTGACTGCCGCCGAATGCGAGTACCGGCTGCTCTCCGTCCTCGACGAGAAGCTGGGCCGCTCCACCAAACCGGAGTTCGACGTCGACGCCATGCTGGAGCGCACCGCCGTCCTGGGTGACGTTCATGAACGCAAGGTCCTTGACGCCCTGATGGCCGAGCACGGACCGTGGAATCCGGCTGCCGGGACTGGCGTGTACGACGTCGTACCCGCTGCGGGCATGGAACGTGCCCTGCTGGAAACCAAGCACCGGGAATCGATAGCCGCACTCCGGTCGGGCGCCGACGTCGTCTTTCAGGCCGCGTTTTTCGACGGCCAGTTCCATGGCAGATCCGATTTCCTGGTGAAAACCGCCGAAGGCTCCTATGCAGTGTGGGACACCAAACTGGCCCGCCACGCGAAGGTGAGCGCTCTCCTGCAGTTGGCGGCCTACGGCGACCAGCTGCTCGCGGCGGGCATCCCCACGGCACCCGAGGTCACCCTGGTCCTGGGCAACGGCGCCCATAGCGTCCACAGCCTGTTGGACATCCTGCCCGTGTTTCGCGAGCGTCGCGACCGGTTCCTGCGCCTGATCGACACCCACCGCAGCCAGCCCGAGCCGGTGCTGTGGGACAGCCCCACGCATTCTTCCTGCGGCCGCTGCAACTACTGCCAGCTGAAAGTCGCCGAGACCCGGGACCTGCTGCTGGTGGGCGGGATGAGCACCACCCGTCGGGCGAAGCTGCACGAGATCAACATCAGGACCATTGACCAGCTCGCTGCCATGGAGGTTCCCGCGACGGACAAGAGCCTGCTCCGGCTCCGTGACCAGGCCCGCATGCAGACCGGTACCGCCCACCCTGATGGCAGCGTCGAGTACACCGGCAAGGACGGCGTGCCCACCACACTGAGCTACCGGGTACTTCCCGATCACACGCTGGCCACGCTCCCGGCGCCGAGCCAGGGCGACATCTTCTTTGATTTTGAGGGCGACCCCCTGTGGCAGGACAGCGCCGGACGGTGGGGGTTGGAGTACCTGTTCGGCGTCGTCGAGAACCCGGACCGTGCCGGCGACCCTCCGCCGTTCCTGCCGCTGTGGGCCCACTCGCGCGTCGAGGAACGTCATGCCTTCACCGACTTCCTGGAATACGTTGCGCAGCGCCGCGCCCTGTACCCCGACCTGCACATCTACCATTACGCCTCCTATGAGAAGACGGCGCTGCGCAACCTGTCGCTCGCCCATGTGGTGGGCGAGGACGCCGTGGACACCCTGCTCCGGGAGGGCGTTCTGGTGGACCTCTACGAGACGGTGCGCCACAGCCTGCGCATTTCGGAGCACTCCTACAGCATCAAGAAGCTTGAGCCCCTCTACATGGGCGAGCACCTGCGCAGCGGGGACGTGACCGACGCCGGAGCATCAGTGGTTGCCTATGCCGACTATTGCACGGCACGGGATTCCGGGAACGACGCCCTGGCCGCCGAGATCCTGGCCGGCATCCGCGACTACAACGAGTACGACTGCCTGTCGACCCTGCGCCTGCGTAACTGGCTACTGGACCGTGCCGCGGAGCGGGGCATCGCCGCTCCCCCCGCTCCGCGGGCTGACCTGCCGGGCGAGTTGGCGGAGCCCAGCCCTGAGGAAACCCGGCTCCTGGACTATCTGGAGGGCTTACCGACCACCCGCGCGCTCACCGACGACGAGCAGGCGGTGGCGATGGTCGCCGCCGCGGTGGGCTATCACCGCCGCGAAGACAAGCAGTTCTGGTGGGAGCACTTTGACCGGCTGGACAGGGCTGTCGAGGACTGGGCGGACACCCGGAACGTTTTCGTGGTGCAGCGGGCCGAGGTGCTCGCCGACTGGGAAAAGCCCACCCCCCGCAGCAACCCGGTCCGCACCCTCCGGTTGTCCGGAGTAGCCGCCGAGGGGTCGGACTTCGAGCCGGGTAAGTCCCTGTTCCGCATGTATGACCAGCCGTTGCCTGACGATCTGGCAGCCGAGGATGCTGGGACCTCGCTCAGGGCTGGCTGGTTTGGCACCGAAGTGATCCGCCGGGACCACGACGGGGTCAGGGATGTGCTGGAGGTCCGTGAAAAGCTCAGGAAAAACGGCGCCGAATACGGTCAGGTCCCCGTCGCGTTGACCCCCGATCAGCCCATCGCCACGAAAACCATCCGCGCCGCCCTGTCCGAGCTGGCCCACCAGGTGGGCTCTGCCCTGCCCGGCCTTCCCCCCAGCCCCGGGCTGGAAGTGCTGCGTCGGGCCAGCCCCACGCTGTCTGGTCTGCGGGCCCTGCCGGTGGTGGTCGACGGCGACTACGTCACCGCCATCACCGAAGCCGTGACCGCCCTGGACAACTCCTACCTGGCGGTGCAGGGCCCCCCGGGCACCGGAAAGACCCATGTCGGCTCCCACGTCATCGCGGCCCTCGTGGCGCGCGGTTGGAAGGTGGGTGTGGTGGGGCAGTCCCACAAGGTGGTGGAGCACCTGATCCGGCGGGCCCTGGCCGCGGGCGTCCCGGCCGAGCGCACCGCGAAGAAGACCAAGGATCCCCACGCACCCTGGTCGCATGCCACCGACGACGGCGTTGCAACGCTCCTGGGTTCTCCGGGCGGGGCGCTGGTCGGCGGCACCGCCTGGACCATGACGGGAAGCAAGGTTCCGCCTGGCTCACTGGATCTGCTGGTCATCGACGAAGCCGGGCAATACTCGCTGGCCAATACGCTGGCCGTTTCCCGTGCCGCCTCGCGGCTGTTGTTGCTCGGCGATCCGCAGCAGCTCCCGCAGGTCACCCAGGGCACCCACCCCGAACCGGTGGACACGTCGGCGCTGGGCTGGCTTTCGGCAGGCCACGCCACGCTCTCGCCCGAGCTGGGCTACTTCCTGGCCGACAGTTGGCGGCTGCACCCCGACCTCTGTGCAGCGGTATCCCAGCTGTCGTACGACGGGAAACTCGAGTCGGCACCGGCGGCTACCCAACGATTCCTCGACGGACCTCCAGCAGGGGTGGAATGCATCGCAGTGGCGCACACCGGGAGAACTACTTCAGCACCCGAGGAGGCCGGCGAGGTAGTCCTTCAGGTCCACCGTCACCTGGGCCTGTCGTGGACCGGCGGGGCGGCTGAGCTGCCGCGCCCCCTGGAGCCGGAAGACATCCTGGTGGTGGCTGCGTATAACGCGCAGGTCCAGCTGATCCAGGACCACCTTGCGGCAGCTGGTCTGAGCGATGTCAGGGTGGGAACCGTCGACAGGTTCCAGGGTCAGGAAGCCCCGGTGGTCCTCGTCTCGATGGCCTGCTCCGCCGCAGCCGAGGCGCCGCGAGGGATCGGCTTCTTGCTGAACCGCAACCGGATCAACGTTGCAGTATCGCGGGGGCAATGGCGGGCAGTCGTGATCCGCTCCCCCGAACTCACCCACCATTTACCGTCCCGGCCAGAACAGCTTGAGGATTTGGGGGCGTTTATTGGTTTGTGCACCGCGCGGACGGGTGTCCTGCTGTAGTGGCCCTTAGCCGGGCGCTGCCTTAGCCGGGCGGCGGTGAACTGATGGTCAGGACCGCTACGGCGCCCTCCCCTGCTGCGGTGTAGGAGTGGTGATCGTCGCTGCGCCACGAATGAAACTCACCGGCCGTGATCGTGAGCTCCTCGGCGGCGCGGCCCACCCTCGCACTGCCGCGGACCACCAGCAGGTGTTCGACGACGCCCGGGCCGTGCGGGGGTGACACCCGCGAACCGTCCGGCGCAATGGTGAGCCAGTACACCTCGGTGATGCCGCCGTCGTCGTGATGGCGGCTGCCCATCAGCCGAGCGCTGACCGCTTCGTCGCTGGCCTCCGCACCTGGTTCCTCGCCGAGGAGCACCGCGAGCGGCACGTGCAATGGCGCGGCCAGTGCATACAGCGTTTCGAGCGTGGGGTTGCGTTGGCCGGTCTCCAGCTCGGATAGCGTTCCCTTGCCGATCCCGGCCTGCGCCGCCAAACCCGTCAGGGAGAGGCCCTGCTCTGAACGTAGCGTCCTGATGGTCCGTCCCACTGCGGTCAGCCGATCGGGGGTGGATCTAGTGGTCATTGAAGGCCTCCTCCGGCTAGGATAACAGCGTTCCGTATACAGAACTGATGTTTTCGGGACCTCTTCGACCAGCCGCACAGATTGCGAGACCACACCGTGCCGCCCACCGCAACACACCCGACCCTCCGGGAACCAGTGCTCGCCGGAGTGGTGACCGCACTGGTTGGTTTCACCTCGTCATTCGCGGTGGTACTGGCCGGCTTGCGGGCGGCTGGCGCCACCGAGCAGCAGGCTGCGTCGGGGCTCCTTGCGTTGACTGTCATCTTCGGCGCCGGAATGATCCTGCTCTCCACTGTCTACCGGCTTCCGATCACCCTGGCCTGGTCCACCCCCGGCGCGGCGCTGCTGGCTGGTGCGGCCTCATACGACGGCGGGTGGCCCGCCGCCGTCGGCGCGTTTATTGTCACGGGCGCGCTGATCGTTGCCACCGGCGCGATCCCTGCCCTGGGCCGGTTGATCGGCCGCATTCCGACCGCTCTGGCGCAGGCAATGCTCGCTGGGGTGCTACTCCCGCTGTGCCTCGCGCCGTTTCAGGCGTTGGGGAGTATTCCCCTCCTGGTGCTGCCCTTGATCCTGATCTGGCTGGCGGGAACACGGTTCGCCCCACGGTGGGCGGTACCCCTGACCCTGCTGGGCGCCCTGCTGGTGATCGCCGGTTATCTGGTGATCAACCGGATCACCCTCGACTGGGCTGCCGCAGCACCGACGGTTGAGCTCACCACCCCCGAATTCAGCGTGCAGGCGATGGCCAGCATCGCTTTGCCGCTGTACATCGTGACGATGGCTTCACAGAATGTGCCCGGAGTGGCGGTTCTTGCTTCGTTTGGGTACCGGACACCGTGGCGTCCGTCGATGTTCGTCACCGGTCTCGGCACCGCGGCGGCAGCGCCCTTCGGCGGTCATGCCATGAATCTCGCGGCACTGTCGGCGGCACTGTCCGCTGGCGAGACGGCCGGGCACGATCGCAGCCGCCGGTGGATCGCGGCCGTTAGCGCGGGCTGTTGCTATCTGGTGCTGGCCAGCGTGTCAGCGGCGCTGGTAACTGTGGTCGCCGCAGCACCTCCCGGCCTGATCGAGACGGTGGCCGGGCTGGCGTTGATGGGGACCATGGCGACGGCGCTGGCTGCTGCACTGGCAGAGGTTGGCCAGCGGATGAGCGCCGTCGTGACTTTTCTCGTCGCCGCGTCGGGGCTGACCCTGGCAGGGGTTGGCGGCGCCTTCTGGGCCCTGATCGCCGGCCTGCTGGTCCGCTGGGTGCTGGAGCGCCGGTCAATCGATCAGCCGCGCCCATAGCCCGACCCCCGGATCGGGTGCACCCCACCCACCTCTGGATCGGGGTTTTGTCCTTTAACGCAAAATAGGGCGGGAATTGCTTCCCGCCCTATTTCAGTGGTCATTGACCACTAAGTCGAACTAGACGACCTGGATGTTTACGGCCTGAGGACCCTTGGGGCCCTGCTCGGTCTCAAAGCTAACCTTCTGGTTCTCGTCGAGGGACTTGAAGCCGCTCGAGTTGATAGCGGAGAAGTGAGCGAACACATCGGCGCTGCCATCTTCTGGCTCGATGAAGCCGAAGCCCTTGTCAGCGTTGAACCATTTCACGGTACCTGTTGCCATTTTTAATCATCCTTCTGGAAATATGAAACTGATCCCGACTGTCGGGTAGTTTCAGTCGCGGCGTTCGTTTCCCGCTTCTACAGAAAAAGCGGCTGGCCCGTCTGGGTTTCGCCGCTTGAAATACAAAATGCGCAACACTACAACTGCGTACGAGTCTACATGGAATTCGCCGAAGGTAAAACCGGGCACTGCGCCAGGCGCTCTCAGTTGCCCGGTCAACACCCTTATAGGTGGAGGGAACCATTCGGGCAGGCCGCCCAGTTAAACCCGTTGACGCGTTGTTGTTGACGGAAGGGGTGTGTGATCGCAAGGGGCGAGGTGGGCGGGCGACGACGTCGGCCGCAGTGGGTGGTCCTGTGGATTCTCCTGCTCGGGGTGGCCGGATCGGTACTGGTGTTCCTGGGACCCGGCCTGGCCGGTGGCTTGCGCGTGGAGGGCAGTTCGCTCCTGGCCGGTCCGGAGTGCACGGTCGAAACGGCTGAGGGCGACGTCGGGCTTGACCGCGACGAGGCGAAGCTGGCCACCACAGCTGTTGCGCTCCGCCTCAGGGGGCTGGAAGCCCCCGACACCACTGGCATTGACGCTGCGGTGCTCCAACAACTGACCGACGGGCCGGCCAGTGATGCGGGCCCCAGTCTGAGCTGCCGGGGGTCGGCAGCCAGCGACCTCGAGGAACAGGAACTGACCGGCTCCGGGCTCACGTCCCGCGCCGAAGAGGTGCGGGTGGCAATGACCGAGGTCTTCGGAGACCAGAGCCTGGGTGGGTTCGCTCCGGGCGGGATCGGCCAGGGACACGGCGGAGAGTCCACTCACTACGACGGCCGTGCCATCGACATCTTCTTCCGCCCGGTGACCGAGGACAACCGGCGCCAGGGCTGGATCCTGTCCCATTGGCTCGTTGCGCACGCGGAGGATCTGGACATCCAGTACGTCATTTTCGACGACGAGTTCTGGAGCGCTCATCTATCCCGGGGCGGCTGGCACCACTACGAAGCGCCAGCCCCGGGTAATGAGATCCTGCGCCACCTCGACCACGTGCACGTGGATGTGCTCGGTGGAAGCCCCGGCTAACGTCCTGACCCACATCGCGGGTCAGGGTCCGGAGGAGCCGATCGCGGCTAGATTCGTCGTCCCGGCCACCGCCCCGACCGCTACGGTGCCGGTTGCCTCTCGCCCGAGGTACCACCCTTTCGTGCGTTCAGCGCCTTCGCCTGGCCGGATCTGCCAGCGGGTATCGCTGACTCGCACGAGCGGTGCTGACGCCGCGAGGTTGAGATCCACCGGGAGAACGACGGTGTCGGTTACCGGCTCGCCACCCTGACATCCGTCGCTAACGAATCGGTCGAACTGGATGGACCCCGATGCGGTGGCTGTTCCCAGCTTGCGGCCGATGGTCAGCACACCCGGCCCGGACCCGACAACGAATTGCTCGCGGATGGCGGTGGTGCCGTCACCGCAGTCAACCAGTTCGACGGTGAGGCTCGACGCGCTGACCGTCGTTGCTCGCTCCGGTGGGCTGGTGGTGCTGGCCTGCACTATCGCGTCCTCGAAGAGAACCCCGAGGCCACCGGTGGGCTCAGGCGTCGTCCCGGTAACTGTGATCTGGACGTCCTGTGCGGGCAGCACCGACACCGACTCAGGTTCGCCGCATCCCGGGCTATCGGTCACTGTCAGGTCCACGACTGCGTGTCCCAAAGCCTCCTCGAGGCTGTGCCCAATGTCGAGCTCCACCGGACCGGGCTCCCGCGATCCCCTGCCTTCGGTCTGGATCGTGGTGGTAGCGATGTCCTCACTCAGGTCCGGACAGCTGATCGTGGCAGCCCGGGACAAGAACACATCGACGGTTGCCTCGCCTTTGACGTCCTGCCGGAAGGAGACGGCGCCCGCATAGGCTCCGTCCGTCTCCGGGAAAAGATTGACCGCGGCCTGGTAATACCGCAGCTCACTTAGCTGCGTACCGCCGGGCGGTGCCGCTACTGCGGCAGTGGAGAGGGTCGGAGCGATGAGCAGCAACGCCACCACGCAACCTACCAATTTGCGCCGTACACCCGTGCCTGGCTTCATGGCCTGCTCCCTGCCCTCCCCCAAAATTTACGCCCGGGGCGGGCACAAGTCACCGGTTTTCTGACCGCCATCTCATCGCCGCGAGTGCTCTCGAGCTGCCCCTCCCTAGCTCACTCGATCCGTCGGTGGCGCGTGAGAGCATTAATCCATGCCACGGACCAGCTCCCCCATGATCGATGTCACCGACATCATTCGCATGGTGGGCGGCGCCTCGTTCCAGCGCGGGCAAACCTATGCGAAACAGGGTGCGGTCAGCCAGCTCGCCTGGGACCCCTCGGGCAACACCCTCGACGCACGGGTGCAGGGAAACTCCCCCGCCGCCTACCGCACCCGCCTCTTCCTGTCCGAAAAGGGCGACGGGCGGTACCACCTGAGGGACAGCTTCTGCAGCTGCCCCATCAGCCTCGACTGCAAACACGTGGCCGCCACGGCGCTGCAAAGCAACACCGAGCACCTGCTCTCCCGGCAGGAACTTACTACCCCCATCCGAAAGGCGGAGCAGGTCGGCTGGCAAAATTCGTTATCCGGGCTGATCACTCCAACGCCCGACGACGGCGTCACCACCCCGACGCCGCCCACCCCACTCGCGCTGCAGTTTGAGCTCCGCGCCGCCGCAAGCCCGCAGCACGGCTGGGGGTCACCCCGATCATCGCGGAAGGCAGCCACACCACGGCTCGGGGTACGCCCGGTGGTCCGCAACAGCAGGGGCAACTGGGTCAAAAACAACCTCTCCTGGGGCAGCATCAGCTACCAGACCTACGGCGTCCTCCTCGACCCCGACCAGCACCGCTGGTTTTCCCAGTTCCCCTCCCTCCACCGCGGAACCGGGGTCAGCTACTTCGGCAACAACGATTCCTGGCTCTACCTTGAGGACTTCAGCAACCCGCTGCTGTGGCAGTTGTTGCGCGAAGCACAGCGCCTCGGCGTCGAGTTTGTCGGCTCCACCAAGGGCGTCTCAGTGGTCCTGGCGGGCACCGCCAGCCTGAAACTCGATGCGACCTCCACCCCGGAGGACCAGTTGCAGCTGTGCCCGGTGCTGGAAATCGACGGCCATCAGCACCCAGCGGACACTGCCCGACCGATCAGCACCCACGGCATCTACACGGTGCAGCCAGGCAGCCCCACCCAGAGCACTGTCGTTACGCTGGCCCCAACATCCAAACGGCTCACCGATCACGACATCGGGTTGCTGTTGCAGACGGCCCCGGTGGTCGTCCCAGCCGGGGAAAAGCCACTGTTCCTCGACAGTTTCTACCCGCGGCTGCGCCAGGCCATTGAGGTGATCAGCAGTGACGGGTCGGTGACGTTCCCTGACATCGCCCCTCCCCTGCTGATCCTGACCGCTCGTTACACGTCCGGCGACCGGCTGGAGCTGACCTGGGACTGGGAGTATCGGCTCGGCGATGACGCCACGCGCAAGCCGCTGCGACCGGAACCCGGCGCGCAGGACTATCGGGACGCGTCCGCCGAGGCGGAGATCAGCCGCACCGCGCGTGCCCACCTCGGAACCACCCCGCTCCAGGCGCTCACCCTCGAGGACATGGCTGCCGTCGAGTTCACCGAAGACACCCTGCCCCGGCTCCAGGAACTGGCTGGCGTCAGGGTTGACGTGATCGGCGAGCAACCCACCTACGAGGAACTGACCGAGCCGGCCCAGCTGACCATCACCACAGTCGAAACCGACAACCGCGACTGGTTTGACCTCGGCGTACTCGTGACAGTGCAGGGGCGCAAGATCCCCTTCGACCACATTTTCCGGGCCCTCGCGCAGGGGAAAAAGAAGATCAAGCTGGTGGACAACAGTTACCTGTCCATGGATCAGCCCGTCTTCGAGCAGCTCCGCGAGCTGATCGAAGAGGCCCGCGCGCTCAACGAGTGGGAGCCCGGCCTGAAGATCAGCCGGTATCAGGCGGGGCTATGGGCCGAGTTCGAGGACCTGGCGGAGGAAACCGAGGAGGCTCAGGGCTGGCGGAGCGCTGTCGCAGGGCTGAACGACCTGCAGGAAATCACCCCCACTTCCCTGCCGGCCACCCTGGTCGCCACGCTCCGCCCATACCAGCAGGACGGCTTCAACTGGCTGGCGTTCCTCTACCACCACGGGCTCGGCGGGGTCCTGGGCGACGACATGGGCCTCGGCAAAACCCTGCAAACCCTCGCACTGCTCACCCATGCCAAGGAAACCGGCGAAACCAAACCCTTCCTCGTCGTCGCACCCACCTCCGTGGTCCCCAATTGGGTTTCCGAGGCCCAGCGCTTCGCCCCTGGCCTCGCCGTCGTCGGGGTCACCGACACCCAGGCGAAAAGCGGCAGCGATCTGGCGGCCCTGACGGCGGGGGCCGACGTCGTCGTCACCTCCTACACCCTGTTCAGGCTCGACTTCGAGGGCTACCAGGCACCGGAATGGGCGGGCCTGATCCTCGACGAGGCGCAATTCGTGAAGAACCGTACCGCCAAGGTGCACCTGTGCGCCAAGGAATTCTCGGCGCCGTTCAAGCTCGCCATTACCGGCACGCCGATGGAGAACAACCTGATGGAGCTGTGGTCGCTGTTCTCCATCACCGCGCCGGGCCTGTTCCCGTCGGCCCGCCGGTTCACCGAGGACTACCGCAACCCGATCGAGAAGTCCGGCAACACCGAACGCCTCGCCCGCCTGCGCCGCAGGATCAGGCCTCTGCTGATGCGGCGCACCAAGGAGGCTGTCGCCTCTGACCTGCCCCCTAAACAGGAGCAGGTCCTGGAGGTTGAGCTGCATCCCCGGCACCGGAAGATCTACCAGACCCACCTGCAGCGCGAACGCCAAAAACTGCTCGGCCTGATCGATGACCTGGACCGCAACCGGATGATCGTCTTCAGGTCCCTCACCCTGCTGCGGATGCTGAGCCTGGACGCCTCGCTGGTGGATCAGGCGTACGACGGCGTCCCGTCGGCGAAGCTCGACGTCCTGTTCGAACAGCTCGAGGATGTGGTGGCCGAGGGGCACCGGGCCCTGGTGTTCAGCCAGTTCACCTCGTTCCTGAAAAAAGCCGCCGAGCGGCTAACTGCCCAGGGGATCGAGTACAGCTACCTCGACGGGTCCACCCTGCGCCGCGGGGACGTGATCAACAAGTTCAAGGACGGCCGGGCGCCGGTGTTCCTGATCAGCCTCAAGGCCGGCGGGTTCGGCCTGAACCTCACCGAAGCCGACTATGTGTTCCTCCTCGACCCGTGGTGGAATCCCGCCACCGAAGCGCAGGCCGTCGACCGCACCCACCGCATCGGCCAGACCCGCAACGTCATGGTCTACCGGATGGTGGCCACCGGCACCATCGAGGAAAAGGTGATGAAGCTCAAGGAACAGAAGGCGAAACTGTTCAGTTCGGTGCTCGATGATGACGCCGTCTTCAGCTCAGCCCTGACCGCCGACGACATCCGTGGCCTGTTGGAGGGCTAAAGTCGAAGGGGTGAGTCAACAACTATCAGCCGACCTGCCCGCAGCCACCCCCACCACCGGATTTGTCCAGGTGCGTGGAGCTCGGGAAAACAATCTCCGCAACGTGAGTGTCGACGTGCCACGGGATGCAATTGTCGCCTTCACCGGTGTCTCCGGCTCGGGGAAATCCTCACTCGCCTTCGGCACCATCTACGCCGAAGCGCAGCGCCGGTTCTTCGAATCCGTCGCCCCCTACGCGCGTCGTCTGATCCAGCAGGGTTCCAACCCGCGGGTCGACGAAATCACCGGCCTGCCGCCCGCCGTCGCCCTCCAGCAACGCCGCGGCACACCCAGCTCCCGCTCGACGGTGGGCACCGTCACCACCCTGTCCAACTCGGTGCGGATGCTTTTCTCCCGGGCGGGTACCTACCCTGAGGGCGCCGAGTCGCTGGACTCCGATTCCTTCTCCCCCAACACCGCCGCCGGCGCCTGCCCGCAGTGCCACGGCCTGGGCATCGCCCACACCGTCAGCGAGGAATCCCTTGTTCCCGACACGTCCCTGACCATTCGCGACGGCGCCATCGCCGCCTGGCCGGGAGCCTGGCAGGGCAAAAACCTTCGCGACGTCCTGGGTGAACTTGGTCACGACATCGACACCCCGTGGCACCAGCTCCCGAAGGAATCCCGTGACTGGATCCTTTTCACCGAAGAGCAGCCGGTTGTCCAGGTCACCCCCCAGCGGGACCGGGTCGCCAAGCCCTATAGGGGCCGCTTCTGGAGCGCGAAGAGCTATGTGCTCCACACGCTCGCCGACTCCTCCAGCCAGTCGATGAGGGAACGTGTCCTCCAATTCATGCACAGCGGCCCCTGCCCGCTGTGCGAGGGCAGCGGCCTGCAACAGGCCGCGCTCGCCGTGACCTTCGCCGGGTACTCGATCGCCGAGCTCACCGCCGTCCCCTTAGCCGAGCTCGCGGCGATCGTTGAACCCACCGCCACCCTGCAGCACGCGGGATCCAGCTCACGCGCCCTGAGCTCCGGCGAAACCACGGAGGTTGCCGTCACCCTGACCAAGGACCTGCACCAGCGCGTCAGCGTGCTGCTGGACCTGGGGCTGGGCTACCTCAGTCTCCGTCGACCCACCCCCACCCTGTCTCCCGGTGAGATGCAGCGGTTGCGCATCGCAACCCAGCTCCGTTCCGGCCTGTTCGGCGTGATCTACGTCCTCGACGAACCCTCGGCTGGTCTGCATCCCGCCGACGCGGAACCGCTGCTGGAGGTCCTGCAGCAGCTCAAATCCTCGGGTAACTCGGTGTTCGTGGTGGAACACGACATGGACGTGGTCCGCAGCGCGGACTGGGTGGTCGACGTGGGACCCAAAGCCGGCGAAGCTGGCGGCGCAGTCCTCTACAGCGGTGCTGTGGCGGGACTGGCCGACGTCGAAGCCTCAGTCACCCGCCCGTTCCTCTTCCCGGAACAAGCGCCACCCGCCGCCCGTGCAGCACTGCGGGAACCCAGCCGCTGGCTCACGCTCAGCGACATCACCCGGCACAACCTCCGCGGCCTTGACGCGGCCATACCCCTCAACGTGCTGACCGCCGTTACCGGTGTCTCCGGCTCCGGCAAGTCCACGCTGGTCTCCCAGGTGCTTGCCGACGTCGTCAACGATTACCTGCGGGCGGGCGCCCCGGCGGACGATTCCGACGACGACGGCAGCGACCGCGACTGCGCACCCGGGGACCACATGACCGTGGGCCATGTGGAAGGCCTCGACCTGATCGACCGGCTGGTCCGGGTGGATCAGCGCCCGATCGGCAGGACCCCCCGGTCCAACCTCGCCACCTACACTGGCCTGTTTGACGCCGTCCGCAAGCTGTACGCCGCCACCGACGAAGCCAAAGCCCGCGGGTACGGAGCCGGCCGATTCTCCTTCAATGTGACCGGCGGCCGTTGCGAGACGTGTCTCGGCGAGGGATTCGTCTCGGTCGAGCTTTTGTTCCTGCCCGGCAGTTACGGGCCGTGCCCCACCTGCGACGGAGCGCGCTACAACCCGGAGACCCTTGAGATCACTTATCAGGGCCGGACCATCGCCGATGTCCTCGGACTTACCGTCGACGCCGCCGCGGAATTCCTCGCCGACGTTCCGGCAGCTGCACGCAGCCTCACCACGCTCCGCCAGGTGGGGTTGGGCTATCTGCGGCTCGGCCAGCCGGCCACCGAGCTCTCCGGCGGTGAGGCGCAACGTATCAAGCTCGCCACCGAGCTGCAACGTGCCCGCCGCGGCCACACCCTGTATCTCCTGGATGAGCCCACCACCGGGCTACACCCGTCGGACGTGCAGCTGCTGCTGACGCAGCTGAACAACCTGGTCGACGCCGGCAACACCGTCGTCGTCGTCGAACACGACATGTCGGTGATCGCCGCGGCGGACTGGGTGCTGGACCTGGGTCCTTCCGGCGGCGACGACGGCGGCCGGATCGTGGCCGAAGGGACGCCGTCGTCGGTCGCTGACAGCACTGTCAGCCGAACCGCGCCCTACCTGACGCGGAGACTCAACACCGCCGGCTGAGGACCTTCAAACACCTGACCTGGTCAGCGGCGCTGCCCACTGAAGGCCTGTTTTCCCGCCGCATTCGCGCTGGGGTGGTAACTGTGGCTCTGATCGGCGACCGGCCCGGTGCCGGCAATTTCGCGCATTTCTTCGATGCCTGCGACCGCTTCGGGTTTCGTCTGGTAGTAGGTGGAAACAGCCACCAGCGCGCCGTCTCCTGCCATGAGTTTGATCCGGTACCCGCTGTCGTGCGCATCCACTATTTTGAAGTAGCCTGACACTTTCTTACCTCCTTGTAAGGAATGTCTGAACGGTACCTACATACTAAGCATCCTTAGGTCCAATGGGTACGGTCCGGGAGGATATTTTCGCGGTATTTTCAGGTCTTTCGTCCTATCCGGCTTCCTCTACCAGCGGTAAAATAGAAGTGCTGGCACGGTAGTCACACCACTGCCAGCGGCCCTGTAAAAGCCCGGCGAATAGATTCCAATTTCATCAGGTTCTTTTCTCGATCCAAGGGAGGGGAAATGACTACCGCATCACACCATGCACGTGACTTTCATGTGACCCATGAGCTTGTTCGCGCTGGCTCAATGGGAATGGGAGTAGTCTTTCTGCTTTTGGGCGTTCTGGCCTTTGTGCCAGGACTAACGACACAGTATGGTTCGCTGGCCGTCGCCAGCGGCTCGGAGGCGCTACTCTTCGGCGTCTTCCAGGTGTCCATCCTGCTCAACCTCGTCTATCTGGTTGTCGGAGCAGCCGGGATCATCATGAGCAGGGACAGCTTCGGTGCCCGCAATTTCCTGCTGGGCAGCGGTGCCTTGTTTTTGATCATGTGGATCTACGGGGTGGTCATCGACCTCAACTCGACGGCCAACTTCCTGTCCTTCAATGCGGCGGGTAACTGGATGCATCTGGTTCTCGCGTTGGTCGCGGGCGCCGTAGCTATTGTGCATATCGCCCGGACCCGTGGAGGTGGCCAATCAACCAATATCTAATCAGCGGCCTACGGCCCAGATCATAAATGTTGCCTTGCACCGACTCTGTTGGTGCAAGGCAATCTGGTTTAAGGCGATTGCAACCTTCTTGCAACCTTGGTGCAACCCGGATCACGATACGTTCACTATGGGCCCGGTCACCGACGACAGGGCTGTTCGGAAACGGAAGGGAAGCTCATGCCTGGAAACAAAGCCGTTGCTTACAAAGGACCCGGGAAAGTGGAGGTCATCGATATTGACTATCCCACCTTCGAGCTAAAAGATGGACCAGGAGTGAACCCGGCCAATGTGGGCCGTCAGGTGCACCACGGTGTCATCCTCAAGACTGTCACTACGAATATTTGCGGCTCCGACCAGCACATGGTCCGGGGCCGTACTACTGCCCCCTCCGATCTGGTGCTGGGCCATGAGATCACCGGCGAAGTCGTTGAGGTAGGCCGCGACGTCGAATTCATCAAGGTGGGCGACATCTGTTCGGTGCCCTTCAACATTGCCTGCGGACGCTGCCGAAACTGCAAGGAACGCAAGACGGGTATCTGCCTGAATGTGAACCCTGACCGCCCGGGAAGTGCCTACGGGTACGTGGACATGGGCGGCTGGGTGGGAGGCCAGGCGGAGTACGTCCTGGTGCCCTACGCCGACTGGAACCTACTCAAATTCCCGGACCGGGATCAGGCCTTGGAGAAAATCCTGGACCTGACCATGCTCTCGGACATTTTCCCCACGGGATTCCACGGCGCGGTCTCCGCGGGGGTGGGCGTTGGCTCCACGGTCTATGTTGCTGGTGCGGGCCCTGTTGGCCTTGCAGCAGCTGTATCGGCGCAGCTGCTCGGTGCCGCTGTGGTGATCGTCGGCGACCTCAACGAGGAGCGCCTGGCGCAGGCTCGCAGTTTCGGCTGCGAGACCGTGGACGTGTCCAAGGGCGATCCGAAGGATCAAATCGAGCAACTGATCGGTGTGCCCGAGGTGGACTGTGGTGTGGATGCGGTGGGCTTCGAGGCGCGCGGCCACGGGTCTGATGCATCCCACGAGGCGCCTGCCACGGTGCTCAACTCGCTGATGAGCCTCACCGCTGCTGGCGGCGCACTGGGCATCCCTGGCCTGTATGTGACGGGTGACCCGGGAGCCGTGGACGACGCCGCGAAGGTCGGGTCCCTGTCCATCAGCCTCGGAACCGGTTGGGCCAAGTCCCTGTCCTTCACCACCGGCCAGTGTCCGGTGATGAAGTACAACCGGGGCCTCATGATGGCGATCCTGCATGACAAGGTGCAGATTGCCAAGGCGGTGAACGCCAAGGCGATCGGTCTGACTGACGCACCTCGCGGCTATCAGGAGTTCGACGCCGGTGCCGCCACCAAGTACGTGCTCGATCCTCACGGGTACGTGGCTTCGTAAGACGACCGCAAGGCTGCGGGCACCACTTCTGGTGCCCGCAGCCTTGCGTGTCAGGTGCCAGCGGCCGGGTATGTCAGGGGAGTCAGGGGAACAGCGAAGCGCCTCTGTACGGCGTCAGGGCGTCCTTCTGCTCCTCGCTGAGCCGTAGGACGCTCCCTGAGCTCGTGTCAACAAAGGCGAGGATCGTTTCCGCCTTCACACAGGCCACCCCGGTGAGGGGGTCCAGGACCAGGTAGGAGAGGGTGAAACTGGCCGGTTTGAGGGCACTCACCCAGACATCGATCCGCACCGGAACGTTGCGGTAATCGAGGGTGTCCACAAACCTGACCCGATGCTCGACCACGAGCGCCTGAGTGCCCGGATTGACCGAGGAAAACAGTGCAACCGGCGGCTGGTCACCCTCGGCTCCCGTCCCGCCGGGAGCCCCGAAAGCGTGGATTCTCGCTTCCTCCAGAAGCCGTAGTACCTGTACATTGTTGATGTGCCCGTAGGCGTCCATGTCGGACCACCGCATCGGCACCAAACAGGTCAGTGTTTGACCACCCAAAACCATCCCTTTTCCCACCCTTTCGTCAAGCATCGCCATGTCTCGATTTGGCAACGATTGGAATCTGTTCTACCGTAGACGATAACCCGTTCAGGGAAACAACCGGCTGCCTAGTTCTTCGAACAGCAGCTTGATATGCCCGGTGCTGCCAATCCACCCGACGTTGCTCGTCCGGCAGCCACCAAAGACCTGACCACAAAAACAGTCGAGGCGAGCAGCGGCGCAAAAATGTCCGGGGACGGAACTAGCGTTGGTGGCCTTTCGGAGCATCAGACCCATGAAGAACCAAAAATTCAGCACTAACGCGCGCCGCGGCGTAGCAGTCATCGCTCTTGCCGGCCTTGGCCTCGGAGCATCAGCTGGAGTGGCGAACGCAGCCCCCGGCAGCACCTGGGACGCCCTCGCACAGTGCGAGAGTGGCGGAAACTGGGGCATCAACACCGGAAACGGCTTCTCCGGCGGCCTCCAGTTCACCCCCTCCACCTGGGCAGGATTCGGCGGACAGGGCGCCCCTCAGGACGCCAGCCGCGAGCAGCAGATTGCCGTAGCAGAGAACGTTCTGCAGGGTCAGGGCTGGGGTGCGTGGCCAGCGTGCTCGGCCAAGCTCGGCTTGAGCGGTGGAGCGAACCCATCGGCACAGCCAATGCAGCAGGCACCTGTTGCGCAGGCACCCGTCCAGGCGCAGGCTGAGCAGATTCAGCCTCAGGTTGCCCCAGCACCAGTTGCTCAGGCTCCCGTAGTCCAGGCTCCCGTAGCTCAGGCACCAGTTGCTCAGGCTCCTGTGGCGGCGGCTCCCGTTGCAGCTCCCGCACTCAGCGGCGACACCTACACCATCGAGTCCGGCGACACCCTCAGCACCATCGCCGCCAAGCTGGGCGTTGTTGGTGGCTGGCAGGCACTGTACGAAGCCAACGCCGACACCATCATTCACGCTGACCTCATCTTCACCGGTGATGTTCTGCAGCTCCCGGCCTCATAGCCTCACGCTGTAAACAACTGCACAACGACGACGGCGGCCGCCCGGGATTTCCTGGCCGGCCGCCGTCGTCGTTGTGCGTTGAGGGTCGTCGTTGTGCGTTGAGGGTCCGGGGCGCTAGGCCAGGCCCGCCTTCTTCAGCGCATCGGCCATCGCGGAGTTGGCGGGCGGCGCAGGGGTACGCGCTGCGGGTGGCTTTGCCGCACGCGGCTTGACCGCTCCCCTATCCGGCCGCGGTTTCTCTGGTCGGCTGCTTTGGGGTCCCCCGCCCGGCTCGTCGTCAAGGCGCAGTGTCAGGGCAATCCGTTTGCGCTCCGGGTCGGCCTCCAGCACCTTGACCTTGACGATCTGCCCCGACTTCACCACCTCGTGCGGGTCGCTGATGAAACGGTTCGCCATGGCCGAGATGTGGACCAACCCGTCCTGATGCACTCCGACGTCGACGAATGCACCGAAGGCTGCAACATTGGTCACCACTCCGTCGAGGGTCATGCCGGGTTTGAGGTCGGAAATCTTCTCGACGCCCTCGGAGAAGGTGGCAGTCACAAATTCGGGCCGCGGATCCCGTCCGGGTTTCTCCAGCTCCGCAACGATGTCCTTGATGGTGGGAAGCCCGAAGGTGTCGTCCACGAAAGCCGTCAGGTCCAGTTCCCGCAGGGCGGTGCCGCCCTGGCTGAGAATCTTCCGCGCCACACCGTAGGCTTCCGGGTGGACGCTTGAGGCGTCGAGGGGCTCCGAGCCGCCCGAGACCCGCAGGAAGCCTGCGCATTGCTCGTAGGCCTTGGCCCCGAGCCGTGGCACCTTCAGGAGATCCGCCCGCCGGGTGAAGCGGCCGTTGGCGTCGCGGTGGGCCACAATGTTTTCGCTGAGCAGCCCTCCGACGCCAGCCACCCGGCTGAGGAGCGACGGTGAGGCAGTGTTCACGTCCACTCCCACCGCGTTGACGCAGTCTTCGATGACCGCGTTCAGGGACCGCTCCAGGTTGGCTGCTGTCACGTCGTGCTGGTACTGGCCCACACCAATGGATTTGGGGTCGATTTTCACCAGTTCGGCGAGGGGGTCCTGCAGGCGGCGCGCAATTGACATCGCACCCCGCAGGGACACATCAAGGTCCGGCAGCTCGGCCGAGGCCAAGGCCGACGCCGAGTACACCGACGCACCGGCCTCGGACACCACCAGTTTCTGCAGCTTCCGCTCGGGCATCCGCTTGATCAACTCGGTGGAGAGCTTGTCAGTTTCCCGTGAAGCGGTTCCGTTGCCGATCGCGATGAGTTCGACGTCGTGGTCCGTGACCAGTTTCGCGAGTGACGCGAGCGCAGCATCCCACTTCTTCAGGGGAGCGTGCGGGTACACGGTATCGGTGGCAACAGCCTTGCCGGTGCCGTCGACCACCGCCACCTTGACGCCGGTGCGGAGCCCCGGGTCAAGCCCCAGCGTGGTCCTACCGCCGGCTGGCGCCGCGAGGAGGACGTCCCTGAGATTGGCGGCGAAGACCCGCACCGCCTCGGTCTCAGCGGCAGCGAACAGGCGCACTCGGAGGTCCAGCGATAGTTTGGCCAGAATCCGGCGCCACGATTGCTGGACCGTCTGGGCGAGCCAGGCATCTGCGGGGCGGCCGGCAGGGGCAATTCCCAGCACCGCCGCCACCGAGTTTTCGTACCGGGTGCGCGCCTTGGCGAACTCTTCAGCGTCTGCCGGGTTTCCCTCGGCGATGGCCAACTCCAGCACGCCCTCTTTCTCGCCGCGGAACAGGGCGAGGACGCGATGCGAGGGCATGGTGGACGGGGCCTGGGCGAACTGGAAATAGTCGGCAAATTTCTGGCCCTCGGCTTCCTTACCGGCCCGGACCTTCGACCGCATGAGGCCTTGTCTCCAGAGTCTCTCCCGGGCCGAGGTCAGCAGGTCCGCGTCCTGGCCGGCGCGTTCCACCAGGATCGACCGGGCGCCGGCCAGCGCTTCCTCAGCATCGGGAACATCGCCGGTCACGTACCTGGCCGCCTCGGCCGCGGGGTCCAGGGACGGGTTCCTCACCAGCGCATCAGCAAGCGGTTCCAGCCCCGCCTCGCGGGCAATCTGTGCCTTGGTCCGTCGTTTGGTCTTGAAGGGCAAGTAGATGTCCTCAAGGCGGGATTTGGTATCGGCGCCCGCAATAGCGGCACGCAACTGATCGGTGAGCTTCCCCTGCGCCTCGATCGAGTCGAGGATGGCCCGACGACGGTCCTGCAGTTCGCGCAGGTACCTCAGCCGCTCGTCGAGGGTCCGGAGTTGGGTGTCGTCGAGTGAACCGGTGGCCTCCTTGCGGTATCGGGCCACGAAAGGGACAGTCGAACCGGCGTCGAGGAGGTCCACCGCGGCCTTCACCTGCCAGGCACGGACTCCGAGTTCGTCGGCGAGGAGGTCAAAGATGGTGGCGTCAGAAGTCAGATGTGGCACGTGAGCCATTGTCGCCTACGGTGGGGGCTGCGTTCCAACCGGCGCGGAGTTCCCGCCCTGAAACAGTGGTGCTACCCTCCGAGGACTCGCGGCATCTGCGCCGCGAACTCTTCCCAGCTATCGGCTAGGCGCAGGAATCCTGGTCCATGGTGATGACCAGCGGATGCTTGCCGGTAAACGATCCGTCTGCCGTGGAGTAGTCAATCTCGACGTACTCGGAGGTCCCCCTGTCGGCTTCGTCGTCGAGGGAAACCGAGACCACCACGTTGAGATACTCCAGGGTGGAGATCTCGTAGCCGACAGCGGGGACGGGTTCAGTGAAGAACACATTCTGGGGCATATCCGCCATGTCGGCCATGTCGCCTGAGCCGTGCGCCTCGGTGTGCTCATCGCCGCCGCCCATGACCGTCCCGTCCTCCATGCCGTGGGTCCCGTGACCGCCCCGATTGGCTGGCGTGACTTCCGCGGAGTTCAGGGTGACGCCGGAGGGCGAACCGAGGCTGACGTCGTCGATCGTGAACGATTCGAGCGTTTCGTTGTGGATCAGGACCGTGTATTCCTGGTAGCCGAGTGCAGGCTGGACCGAGCAGAGCTTGGCACCGTTGACGCCGAGTTGGAGCGGATCCTCGCCGAGCGATGCCGCAATGACTTCGGTCTCGGAAGCGTCCGCGACCGCCTGTTCCGGCGGCGCACCATTGACGTTCAACGGGTTCTCTTCCATGCCGCCGCACCCGGAGGTCAGGCCGACGGCGAGCACTGAGATGCCCAGGATCGTTGCGGTTCTGCTTGCCATGGGTCCTCATGCTCTCGGGTTTTAGTGCCACCGGACGCGGCCAAGACTCCGGCCTGCGCTTACCTGTTCTTCGTATCCGGTGGCGGTGCGGTTTGGTGAGCCACGCAACATCTCCCGCCAAGCCCCTACTCGTAAAGCACGTAATCCGGTTTGGGCTGCAATCCGAGGACCTCCGGTGGCAGCATCAGCGCGCCGTGAACGGTGTCTTCTTCGAAGAAGAGTTTGAAGCCGGGATTCACTGTCGGCGGGAGTTCCAGCATCAACTGGTTGTAGGTCTCAATTTTCGCGCCGGGCGCACCGATCCCGTCGACACTCTTGATCACCTCGACGCCGTCGTATTCACCCACCGCACCTTCGTTGGTCACCACTGACGGGGCAACCTGGTGGAACACCAGCGCCTTCTGGGGCAACTGGTGCTCGGTCACCAGGTCATCGAGGTATCCGGCGATCCGATCAATTTCCTCCCCTGACGTCTGCCCATAGGACAGGCCCGGAAGCTGTTCCCCGGAGATATCCCATTCCGGGTCCAGCGCAAGTCCCACATCGGGTTCCAGGAGCCACTTTTCGAGTCGTTCAACTTCTGCAGTCATGGTGGAGCGTCCCGGCTGGACATTGAGCAGCAGCAGCGCGTCGTGCCGCCGGGCCGCCGCCAGGTAGGACTCGATGAACTCGTCCGAGGCTGGGGCGCGGTAGAGCCCGTCCGCCCCGGGAGAAGCCTGCACGACGACGGTGATCAGTTCCAACACCGGCAGGATGCTGCGTCCGTCGGCGTACTGCTCACCAAGAAGTTCCATCTCCTCGACCCGCTCGTCAATGTCACCGATCCCCAGCCGGCCCATCCCCTCGGACGTCGGATGGCCGCTGAACCCGACCAGCCGGTAGTCAGGGAACAGGTCGGTGCCGCCGCGGGGCAGTTCGAGCGGTTCGGGTTCGACGACGGCGGTTGGCTCGACGGTTGGCGCCACGCTGGGGTCGACGGCGGGCGACTCGCTCGCAGCTGGAGCCGTCGTCGTCGTTGGCGTCGCTGCATTTCCGGCCACACCACCGGACGCACCACCTGCCGCGCAGCCGGTGAGCAGAAGACACAGGGACAGCAGAATTGGCACCCCGGCACCCCTGATCGGGTGGTCGAAAGGATTGGTGTGGTGCATGTCATTCCTAGGCGAGAGTGTTGGTCAGTCTTTGCGCCCTTAACGGTACAGGCGCTGGGCTACGCTGAACCCATGACTGAGCCAGCGTTCGTGCACGACACCGAGATTGCCACCTCCCCGCTCCGGCTGTGGGAAGCTTTGACCGAGGGTGCCGTGACGCGTCGTTACTGGTCCGGACGCCGGGTGGAGTCCACCTGGGTGCCGGGCTCCCCCATCCGCTTCTATGAGAGCAGTTCGGAGACAATCACCCACCACGGGGTGGTGCTGGAGGTAGACGAGCCGAAGCGCTTGTCATACACGCTCCGCGAAGTACCAGCCGGCGAGGATGGGCACACCGACCCTCAGGACGACGCTGCGTCCCGCATCACGATTGACGTTGAACAGGTGGCCGGCGGCGGGGTGCGGTTCCGCCTCGTGCAGGACCGGCTTGCGGAGGCGGCGGAGCTGGCAGCCGTGGGCAAAAGCTGGGCTCCCATTCTGACGAACCTCCAGGCGCTCCTGGAGAATGACAACGCCCAGTATCCGGCCCCGGGCAACCAGTAGGGATTTCGGGCTCGTCCGGTCGAGCCACGGCGGGCGCTCATTGTATTTACCGGCACCCATCACTAAGAATGAACTATGACAGTAATCATGAGGTCCCTAGAAACCGCAGTTCCTGAGACCGTTATGGTGCAGTCGGATGTGAGGGACGTCTTCGCTGCGCAGCCGGGACTGAACCGGCTCGGGACGCGTCTGGTCGGCGCGGCCTTCGACTCCTCGGGAATCAACACCCGGTACACCGCGGTGAAGGAAATGACCCTGGACGCCCCGTCCGAGAACCCGGTCTTCTTCGATTCCGCTGAACGGCGCATCCTGTCCCCCAGCACCAAGGTGCGCAATGAGGTGTACGCGGAAGAGGGCACCAAGCTGTTCGTCGAGGCAGCCGACAAGGCCCTGACAGCCGCCGAGGGCATTGAACCGGCGGATGTCACGCACGTCATCACCGTCTCCTGCACCGGCTTTTTCAACCCCGGACCGGATTACAAGGTGGTTCGCGCGCTCGGGCTGAGCCCGGCCGTGCAGCGCTACCACCTCGGCTTCATGGGCTGCTACGCCGCCTTCCCCGCCCTGCGGGCCGCCAAGTCCTTTTGTGAGGCCGAGCCGGACGCAGTGGTCCTGGTGGTCGCAGCCGAACTGTGCTCCCTGCACGTCAGGTCTTCCAACAACCCTGACACCATTGTTGGGTCGTCGCTGTTCGCCGACGGTGCGGCAGCGGCAGTGATCAGTGCGCGGGAATACGAGGCCACCGCGCCCGCCCTGAGCCTGGATTTCTTCGAGACGGTCCTGACACCCGTCGGCGAGGAGTCAATGGCGTGGAACATCGGGGACGAAGGGTTCGAGATGGTGCTCGGCACCTACGTGCCCCACATCATCGATGAGCATATTGTGGGGGCGCTGGAGCCGTTGCTGGCCCGCGACGAAACCCTCGCCGACAAGCAGTACAAGGACATTGAGCACTGGGCGATCCACCCGGGCGGGCGGAGCATCCTGGACAAGGTGGAGGCCAAACTGGACCTGAAGGAGGACCAGTTGGTGCCGGCGCGGGAAACCCTCCGCGATTACGGCAACATGAGCAGCGCCACCGTGATGTTCGTGTTGAAGCACATTCTGGAGCAGCCCTTTGACGGCGCCGACGAGCGGATCTGCTCAATGGCGTTCGGCCCCGGCCTGACGGTGGAAACCGCACTGTTCACCAAGGTGGGTCCCTGAGTGCAGTTCCCCGCTCTCCGCGAGAACGGTTTCCTCGCGCACCGCGACGCTGATGCGGTGGAGGAGATGGACAAGCCGGATTGCGACCCGGTCCTGCTGGACCGGACCTACTCACAGTTCGGGTTGATCAACGCGACGGTCGCTGGCTGGCGGCGCACCTGGTCGGCACAGATCCGCCCCCGACTGTCACCGTCGCGGCCCAGCACCCTGCTCGATATCGGGTCTGGTGGCGGGGACATGCCGCGGGCGTTCGCCCGCTGGGCGGCCCGGGATGGCCTGCAACTCTCGATCCTGGGCATCGACCCCGACGACCGGGCGCACGCGTTCGCGACCTCGCAGCCGCCCGTGCTGGGGTTGAAGTTCCGGCGCGCGTTCAGCACCGATCTGGTGGCCGAGGGGCTGAAGTTCGACGTCGTGACGTCCAACCACCTGCTGCACCATCTGGCGCCGGAACAACTGCAGTCGTTGCTGGCCGACTCGGAGCAGCTGAGTAGCGGGATCACGCTGCACAACGACATTGAACGTAGCCGGTTGGGCTACCTCTTGTTTTCCCTCGGCACTCTTCCGCTCCGCCGCTCCCTGATCCGGCAAGACGGGCTGACCTCGATCCGCCGCAGCTATACCGCCGCCGAATTGGCGTCCGTCGCTCCGCCCGGCTGGGAGGTCACAGCGAGGTTCCCCTCCCACAACCTGCTGGTTCACCGGGCGCCCCATGCATGACGTCATCGTCGTGGGCGGCGGTCCGGTGGGCCTCTTCGCGGCAATCCTGCTCCGCCAGGCCGGGCTGGAGGTGCTGCTCCTGGAGCAGCGGATCACCCGGAGCGGCCACTCGCGAGCCATCGGCATCCACCCGCCGGCCCTGGCGTCACTCGCCCAGGCCGGGGTGGCCGATGAGCTGATCAGCCGCGGCGTCAGGATCGGTGCGGGGGTTGCCCGCAGCGCTGGCAGCGACGTGACCCGCCTGTCCTTCGCGGACCTGGAATGCGACTACCCGTTTGTGCTCGCGGTACCGCAGATCCGGACCGAGCAGGTGCTGGAAACCCGTTTTGCCGCCGTCGCACCCGGTGCGTTCCGCCGGGGCGTGACGGTCACCGCGGTCCATGACATTGGGGCGTCAATGCTGGTGACCACGTCAACCGGTGAGGTGCTGCAGGCGCGGCTCGTCATTGGGGCCGACGGCGGCAAGAGCACCGTGCGGTCCAGCGCCGGGATCCCCGCGTCGCTGCAGCGGTACCCCGACACCTACCTGATGGGCGACTTTGCTGACTCGTCGGCGGACCGGTCGACGGCGGTGCTGTATCTGGAGCCGGGCGGGATTGTCGAGTCCTTCCCGCTACCGGACGGGGTACGGCGCTGGGTGGTGCGGACGTCCTCGCTGGTCGCCTCGCCGACCCCCGACGTTCTGGCGGGGCTGATTCTTGCCCGCACCGGCGTGCGGGTGGACGTGGACAGCATCTCGATGCTGAGCGCGTTCGACGTGCACCGGCGGCTGGCCCAGCGGCTCGTGTCCGGGCGGACCGTGCTGATTGGGGACGCGGCCCACCAGGTGAGCCCGATCGGCGGGCAGGGGATGAACCTCGGGTGGCTCGATGCCACCGAGCTGGTCCCGATCATCACGGCGTCACTGGTTGACGGTCGCGACGTCGGCCGCGACCTGTCGGCATTTGACCAGCGACGCCGTCGGGCTGCTGTGACGGCTGCACGCCAGGCTCACCTGAACATGGCGCTCGGGCGCCCCCTGCCGCGGCCGGTGCTGGCGGCCCGGAACGCCCTCCTGGGCCGGTGCAACGCGGTGCCGGCCGTCCACGACACTATTGCCCGCACCTTCACCATGCAGTGACACCTCCCCGGGTTCCCCCGTTACCGGACTACAGGTGGGTGGGGGCGAACAGGCGGAGCAGGGTTTCGACCACGACGACGTTGGGCCCCTCCGCGGCGAAACTGTCCTCCAGCGCCTGCCGCACGTCGCCCGGGGCCACCTTGACCGCAGGCACACCGAAGGCTTCGGCGAGCTTCACGAAGTCCGGCCGGGCCAGCTCGGTGGCGGTGGCCTTCCCGAACGCGCCCTCCATGTACTCGCGCAGGATGCCGTAACCGCCGTCGTCGACAATCAGCCACGTGACCGGCAGGTTGTGCTGCTTGGCGGTGGCCAGTTCGGCAATCGAATACATCGACGATCCGTCACCGGAGACCGCCAGGACACGTTCCCCGAGCCCGACGGCGCCACCAATCGCGCCGGGGAAACCGTACCCCAGCCCGCCAGCGCCCTGAGCCGAATGGAACTGCCCATCTTTGGCATCCCAGCAACTCCACGCCCAGTAGGCGGCGATGGTCATATCCCAGTAGGTCTGCAGTCCGGCCGGCGCGGCGGCGCGGATGTCCGCCATAAACTTGCGTTCAAGTGCGAGGTCCTGCGCATCCAGCCGCCCCTGCACCTTGGCGAGGGTTTCGGCGACCAGCGTGACGGCGTCGTACCCGGCGGTGCGGTCACGGTCCAAGGCGGGCAGCGCCTCATCGAGGGCAGCGAGCGCCTGGCCGGCGTCGGCACGGATGCCCAGGGCTGGCCGGTTGGATTCGAGTACCCGGGGTTCCGCGTCGATCTGGATGATGCGCCCCCGCGGTTCGAGCGTGAAGTAGTTGCTGGTCACCTCACCGAGCGAGGATCCGACCACCAGCACCACATCGGCATCCTCAAGAACCTCGGTAACGTAGCGGTCCTCCACCCACGCCTGCAGTGACAGCTCATGCTCCCACGGGAACGCGCCGTTCCCGCCGGGCGAGCACAGCACGGGGGCGCCGAGCTTCTCCGCGATGGACAGCAGCCACGGTTCGGCGTTGCCACGACGGGTTCCGCCGCCAGCCACGATGGCCGGACGCTTGGATTCCGTCAGCCACTTCACTGCCTCGCGGACCAGCTCCACCCGGGGGGGGTTGTCGAAGGGCTCCGCGAGCGCGTCCTCGACCTGCGGCACCATCACCGGGTCGAGCAGCACATTCTGCGGCACCTCGATCCAGACCGGCCCCTGCGGTGAGGAAACGGCCTCGGTCCAGGCGTCCTGAATGGCTGAGGGGATGCCCGAGGCGTGCTGAATCAGCCGCTGGCTCTTGGTGACGTTCGCCGCCGAGGCCTTCTGGTCGTCGAGCTGGTGCAGCATGCCCTTCCGCCGGGCGCCCAGACCCTCCAGCGGGATCTGGCTGGCAATGACCACCATTGGCACGCCGGTGGCGTAGGCCTCCTGCAGGCCCGCAAGCGCGGTCAGCGCGCCCGGCCCGGTCGACAGGAACAGCACCCCCACTTGCCCGGTGGCGCGGGAGAACCCGTCGGCGGCGAATGCCGAGTTGTTCTCCACCCGCGAGGAAACGAAACGCAGCTCCGACCGGGACAGCGCATCAAACAAACCCAACGCGTGCTGGCCGGGAATGCCGAAAACGGTGGTCGCTCCGAGGGCGCTGAGGGTCTCGACGACGAGGTCCCCACCGTTGCGCTCACCTGTCAGGGGCGCCGGCGGTACTGTTGCAACACTGTCACTGGTGACCATTTAGCGTTCCTCCGCCGTGGTGTTGGTAATGGCCTGGTCCGCCATCAGGCTCACCAGGTCGTAGGCGACGTGCGATGCCGCGACGCCGGTGATCTCCGCATGGTCGTAAGCGGGGGCGACCTCGACGACGTCGGCCCCGATCAGGTTCATCCCGCGCATCCCGCGGAGGATTTCCAGCAGCTCACGGCTGGTGATGCCACCCGCCTCGGGTGTCCCCGTCCCGGGGGCGTGCGCCGGGTCCAGCACGTCGATGTCGATGGAGATGTACAGCGGGCGGTTGCCGATCCGGTCCCTCAGCTTGGCAATCACCTCGTCGACACCCTGTCGGAACACGTCGGAGGAGGTGACAATCCCGAACCCGAACCGACGGTCGTCCTCGAGATCCTTCACCCCGTAGAGCGGGCCGCGGGTGCCCACGTGGGAGATGGCCTCGGTGTCGAGGATGCCCTCCTCTACCGCGCGCCGGAAGGGTGTGCCGTGGGTGTACTCGGCGCCGAAATAGGTGTCCCAGGTGTCGAGGTGCGCATCGAAGTGCAGCATCGCCACGGGTGCGCCGGCGCGTTCGGAGGCAGCCCGCAGCAAGGGCAGCGCAATGGTGTGGTCGCCACCCAGCGTGACCAGCTTGGTGCCGTCGGCGGTCAGATCGAGGGCATTCTGCTGGATGGTTTCGATCGCCTCGTTGATATTGAAGGGATTAACCGCCATGTCGCCGGCGTCGGCCACCTGTACCCGCTCGAACGGGGAAATGTCCAGGGCCGGGTTGTAGGGGCGGAGTAGGCGCGAGGATTCGCGGACGTGGTTGGACCCGAACCTGGCCCCCGGCCGGTAGGACACCCCCGAGTCGAAGGGGACACCGACGACGGCGATGTCGGCCCGGTCCACCTCGTCGAGTCGCGGCAGCCGGGCAAAAGTCGCGGCGCCGGCATAACGGGGAATCCGTGAGGAATCGATGGGGCCAATGTTTCCATTGGCCGTGACGCGCGGCTGTTCCATGGGTACCTCCGGGTTGGGGAAACAGAAGTTGCCATATAAGCATCAACTGTTTTTCATAAGGCTAATTGTGATGCCCGTCTCGGTCAACACTGAAGCCGCCGAAACAGGGTGACAACTCCCCCTTAAAGGATCCGTAAATTGCACCCGCATCACCGGTCCTCCAGGCCTGCGGTCCGGGTATTATCCGCCGGAAGCCGCGGGGACCAGGGTCCAGAGAACAATCGCTTCCAGATCGGTGGGATTGAACCAGGTGTGGGGTTCACGGCCGGGGAACGTGACGGTGTCCCCGGCCTCCAGTTCATACCGGTCATTCGAGAAGATCAGGACAAAACTGCCGGCAACAACGTGCAGCGTCTCCACCTCGCAGTCAACCGAATAAAGTTCGCTCTCGCCCCGCCCATGGGGCTCGATGACCGCGCGGATCATCTGGAGCCGCCGCTCGGAGCGGGCCGTCACCAGGCGTTCGTTAATGCCTTCACCACCGAGGCTGATCCGCGGAGCCTCCGCCAGGCGGGTCAGGTGGGTCTCCGGCACCAGGAAGAGGTCACCGATCGAGATGGAAAGGACCTGGCAGAGCGTCACCAGAGAGGCGACCGACGGTGACGTCAGGTCCCGCTCCACGCGGCTCAGGAACCCTTTGGTCAGCCCCGTGGCAGCCGCAACCTGTTCGATGGTCATCCGCTGGGATTGCCGGGCAGCACGGATTCGTGACCCGATGGCTACCGGGGCGTTGCTGGGTTCTACGGGCAGGGCCTTCACTGGCTACCATCTCTCTGCGCAGGACAATCACCCGGGCGGACATCGACTATGAGCATACCGAGGATTCCCCTAGGACCGCCTTGATCGCACACTTGACCTGTTAGCAAGGTCACAACTAGCCTATAGCGAAACATAAGTTTTCTATAGGTTACTTTCTAACCGAAACCCCCACATTCAGGAGCACCATGGAATTCATCAATATTGCGATCGTGGTGGTCTACCTCGTGGGCATGCTGGCGTTCGGCTGGTGGGGCAAGTCCCGCACCAAGAACACGAGCGACTACCTTGTCGCCGGCCGGCGCCTCGGCCCACTTCTGTACACCGGCACCATGGCGGCGGTAGTACTGGGCGGCGCCTCGACCGTCGGTGGCGTCGGCCTCGGTTACACCTACGGCATCTCGGGCATGTGGCTCGTCGTCGCCATCGGGGTTGGGGTGCTGCTGCTCAGCCTCCTCTTTGCTCCAACCCTGCAGAAGCTGAAGATCTACACGGTCTCCCAAATGCTCACCCTGCGCTATGGCGCCGAGGCCACCAAGGCCTCAGGCATCGTCATGCTGGCCTACACCCTGATGCTCTGCGCTACTTCTACCGGAGCCTACGCCACCATCTTTGTGGTGTTGTTCGGGTGGGACCGCGCAGCCTCGATCGCCGTCGGCGGTGCGATCGTGCTGATCTACTCGACAATCGGCGGCATGTGGTCCATCACCCTGGCCGACATGGCGCAGTTCATCATCAAAACCATCGGCGTGTTTGCCCTGATGCTGCCCTTCGCCCTGATCAACGCTGGCGGTTTCGACGGCATCTCCGAGCGTGCCGGAGCCGAGTTCTTCAGCATCACCGGCATCGGCCTGCAGAGCATCATCACCTACTTTGTGGTGTACACCCTGGGTCTGCTCATCGGGCAGGACATCTGGCAGCGCGTCTTCACCGCCCGGACACCCACCGTGGCCCGGTGGGGTGGAGTGACGGCAGGCGTCTACTGCATCCTCTACGGCGTCGCCGGCGCGATCATCGGCATGTCGGCCAGCGTGATCCTCCCCAACATCGAGTCCCAGGACGATGTGTACGCGGATATTGCCATCAACGTCCTGCCGATCGGCATCGGCGGACTGGTGCTGGCGGCTGCCGTCGCCGCCATGATGTCTACGGCATCCGGTTCACTGATCGCCGCTGCGACAGTGGCGCGTGCCGACGTCGTGCCATTCGTCAGCAGCTGGTTTGGCCGTGGCGGCCAGAGCAGCATCGACACCACCACGGAGGACGAGGCCGAGAATCCCGAGCACGATGTCACCGCCAACCGCTGGTGGGTGCTGGGTCTGGGCCTGGTCGCCATCGCGCTGGCGGTCATCGTCCAGGACGTGGTCGCAGCTCTCACCATTGCCTACGCCATCCTGGTTGGCGGCCTGCTGGTCTCCATCATCGGTGGACTGGTCTGGAAGCGGGCCACCGGCGTCGCAGCAGCGGCTTCGATGGCTGCCGGCACGGTCTTCACCCTCGGCACCATGATCTACCTTGAGGTCAACGCCGAGAACCAGTACGACGGTATCTACGCCAACGAACCGATCTACTACGGACTCATCGCTTCGGCCCTGGTGTTTGTGATCGTTTCGTTCCTCACCAAGCGCACCGACCCGGCGGTCATGGCCGCCTGGGAGCGTCGTGTGGCGGGCGCCGCTGAGGACGAGGTCGCAGTACCCGTCACCTCCACCACCCGCTAGCCCGCAACGCAGAGCCGCCGCTCCCACCTAGGATCGAGTCAACACTCATAGCCGATTTCCTTCCGGAAACCTGTTATTGGTGTTGACTCGATCCGGGGGTGGGGGTGTCGCGGGGGCGAGCCGGGGTGCCCAGGCCTACGACTTGGCTGTCGAGGATTTGATCTTCCGGCCAGGCCTGCTGCTGCGGCCACGGCCGACGGCGTCGGCCTTGGTATCAATCTCGGCTTGCCTGATGTCGGCGGGGGTCACTGGTCCGTCTTCTTCACCGGTCCAGGACTTGATGGCACTCCAGGTGACTGCCGCAATGGGCACCGACAGGATGGCGCCGACAATACCGGCCAGGATGGTGCCGGCGGTCAACGCCACCAGAATGACCAGGGCGTGCACGCTCAGGGAGCGGCCCATCACCACAGGCTGCAGGAAGTTGCCCTCGATCTGGTTCACGGCAATCACCACGATAATCACGATCAGTGCGGTAGTCGGCCCGTCTGACACGAGTGCCACCAGAGCGGCGAGCGCTCCGGCCGCCGTCGCACCCACCAGGGGAATGAACGCACCAACAAACACAATGACCGCGAGCGGGAGCGCCAGTGGGATGCCCAGGATGAACAGGGCGATGCCGATGACCACCGAGTCAACTGAAGCGACAATCGCGGTTCCCCGAACATACCCACCGAGCGTCTCCAGTCCGTGCATTCCCACGCGGCGGGCCTTGACCAGCCGCTCACCCTTGAAGGGCCGCAGGACAAAGGCGAAGATCCTGTCCCCGTCCTTGAGGAAGAAGAACAGGATGACCACCATCAGCACAGCCCCGGTGAGGAACTCGCCGGCTGCCGTAATGCCCGATACGGCACCGGCTCCGGCTGTGGCACTGGTGGCGAAGTCGATCAGCCATTCCTGCGCGTCGGAGATCTGCTGCTCATCGATGGGCAGCGGGCCATCGCGGACGAATTCGTAAATCTGGTCGAAGCCCTGCGATGCGTTGTCGACCAGTTCGTCGAGCTGGCTCTGGACAGCGAAGACGATGCCCGTGATCACACCACCCAATACTCCAAGCAGGAGCAGGAAGGAGAACGCGGTGGCGAGCGCACTGGGCCACCCTTTACGCCGCAACCAGTTCACCAGCGGGCCGATGGCGGCCGCGAGAATCAGGGCAATGATCAGTGGGATCACTACCAGGCGCACCTGGATCAGGCCGTAGATCACGATGACCGCCAGCACCAGGATCAGCAGAACCTGAGCTGCGCGTGTGCTGCTGCGGCCCAGCGAGTCCCGCCAGGGGCTCCCCACCGGCTCTGGGGTGTCGACGTCGGCAGTTTCCTCCCGGCGTTCTTCCCCACGCGGTGCCTCCTTGGTGCGCCTGAAAATGTTAAACACAGTCCCTGTCTCCTTGTTCACTGGGGTGGCGCATTTCAGCTGTCGCCGGCAATTAGTTGATCTCGAACCCGGCGCCGCAGCACCTTGCCGATGAGTGACCTCGGCAGTTCTTCTACCACCACAATACGGCGCGGCACCTTGTAGGCGGCGAGGGAGCCCCGGCAGAAGGCTTTCAGCGCGTCCCCGCTGAACTGGTGTCCCTCACGGATCACGACGGCGGCCACCACCTCTTCGCCCCCGCCCGCCAGCGGCAGGCCAACCACCGCCGCATCGGCGACACTGTCATGGTCGAGCAACGCTTCCTCCACCTCGGTGGGCATGACGTTGAACCCGCCGGTGACGATGATCTCTTTGATCCGGTCCACGATGGTGACATAGGAGTCGGCATCGACCCGGACGATGTCACCGGTCTTGAACCAGCCGTCGGAACTCAGGACAGCCCGCGTGTCCTCATCGTTCCGCCAATAACCCTGGAACACCTGCGGTCCGCGGATGAGGAGTTCGCCGGGATCTCCGGGCGCACGCTCACTACCGGCATCCTCGGGGTCCACGACCCGGATTTCCGTATTGGGGAACGGCACCCCAACGGTTCCGGGCTTACGCGTGGGGCCAATTGGATTGCCGAGCGAGATGGGCGAGGTCTCGGTGAGCCCGTACCCCTCCACCAGGTATCCACCGGTCACCGACTCCCACAACTCGATGGTCGCCAACGGCAGATTCATCGCACCGGAGATCGCGAAGCGAATGCTCTTCAGACTGACCCCACGTTCCACCGCGCGCTTCGCAAGACGCTCATAGATCGGTGGAACAGCGGGCAGGAAGGTGGGCGGGTGGGTTTTCGCTGCGTCCAGCACCAGGTCTTCATCGAACTTGGGGAAAAGGACCAACCGGGCCCCAATGCTCATGGCAAACGTCAGACAGAGGGTGAGCCCGTAGGCGTGGAACATTGGCAGGACGGCGTAAATGACTTCCTTCCCGTCATCCAGGCCTGGCACCCATGCCCGTCCCTGCGCCGCATTGACGAGTAGGTTCCGGTGGGTGAGCACCGCCCCCTTGGGGTGCCCGGTGGTGCCACTGGTGTATTGCAGCACCGCAATGTCGGTGGCCACGGGCCCCGGATGGGTTACGTCCAGCCGCTTGTTCTTCACCAGGTCGACCCACCGGGTGACGCTTCGACTGCCGGAGAGCTTCGCTGTGGTGGTCAACGCCTTGCGTGAGTCCTTGGCCTTCCGGATGGGAAGCCTCAGCGCTGCCCGTTTCGCGAACGGCATGGCCCGCGTCAGATCGACGGTCACAATGGTGGTGACGTGGACGTCTGCGGGCAGATCCTGCACCCGCTGCGCTGCCTTGTCCCAAACAACTGCCAGCCGTGCGCCGTGGTCCTCGAACTGGTGCCGCAACTCGCGGTCGGTGTAGAGGGGGTTGTGCTCCACGACAATGGCGCCGAGCCGCAGGACAGCATAGAACGCCACCACATGCTGGGGACAGTTTGGCAGCACCAGCGCCACCCGGTCTCCCGCTACGACACCCAGCCGATGCAGGCCTTCGGCCGCGCGCTGGATCTCCTCACCGAGCTGGCGGTAGGTCGTCTCGGCTCCGAAGAACTCAAGGGCGACCTTCCTGCCGTAGTTACGTGCGGATTCCTCAACGAGGTTGACGAGGGAGCCGTCGGGGATGGCGACGGCGGCGGGCACACCCGGGCCGTAGTTTTGTACCCATGGGGCAGTTGAATCAAAAGTCATCAGTCTACTTCCTGTCTTGGCCTGTTGAACTCTATCCTGCTTCGCCGGGCGGTCGCTCACTGTCCAACAGCTTTTTTCCTCACTCATGCAGCGACTGGAACAGGACAGCGTAGATGCCAGCGGCACCCACCGCGACCACCACCACGGTAGTCCAGAGCACCGCAGTCACATCTGCTTTCAACACACCACTCCTGACCCCCTTGAGGTTCCGGCGATACCGGAGCCGTTGGCTCAGGTAGATTCCCAGCGCCGCAGCGAGTGAGGTGCCGGTGAGGATCATCGCAAACCAACCGTGCTCCGGCAGCCATCGCACAAAGAGCACACCGCAGATCACCAGCGCCAGCAGGGTCCTCCCCCAGGCAAGTGAGGTGCGTTCCGGCGGCAGGCCGGTGTCGACGGGGTGGTCGCGGTTCATCGGGGGCCTGTCAGGCCGATCGGCTGTAGATCACGACCACGACCACCGCCGCCACTACCGTTGCGCCGAGCGCGAGCAGCGGGGCGAGGAGCGACAGGGGTAAGGGCCGCCCTTGGCGCATGGCCCGCTCGACGATCAACCATCTCCCACACGCTCCGGCGGCAAGCAGCATGGCCAATACCAACAGGAGAATCGCCAGGGCTTTGCGGATGACCGGATCGAACAACTCAGCGGTGAACGCTTCAATCGCTATGCCGCCAGCCAGCAACGCCAGGGACGTCCGGATCCAGGCCAGGAACGTCCGCTCGTTCGCCAGCGTGAACCGGGGATCGGGATCTGCTCCGCCCTGCAGCAGCCACTGGGTCAGTGATCCACGACGGGGGGACTCATCTGCTGGGCTGGCCATGGTTTCATCCTAGCGAGGCTTACCTCCATCGGTGGTCTTCTGATGAGGCGTCCTCGGGCTAAGATTGACGCTGAGAAGGGGAGTAGCTCCCGCGTTCGTCCCGCACCAGCGGGGCTCGGCGCAGCGGCCTGTCGACATACTGGCCATCGAAGACGATGGCCCGGCAATCCACCGGTGACCTAGACCGGCGAGCGAGACCTTCGGCCGCTTTAACGACGGCCGGAGCCCCGTCACGGCACTGGTCGCTACAGACCAGGAGATCCCACGTGACACCACAGTCAGACCAGCCAGCCCCGGCAGATATTCGCCGCTGGCGCCAATACCTGGCCGACGAACGCGCCGAAGCCGCCACCTACCGCTACCTGGCGAGCCGCCGCGAGGGCGAGGAACAAGAAATTCTGCTCGCCCTTGCCAAGGCCGAAGGCAGACACGAGGCCCACTGGCTCTCACTCCTCGGGCCCGACGCCGGCAAGCCTGCGCGGCCTTCGTTCCGCAACCTGGTGCTGGGCTTCCTCGCCAGGCGGTTTGGCAGCGTCTTCGTGCTGGCCCTGGCGCAGCGTGCCGAAAGCAGGTCCCCCTACGCCGCGGACCCCACCGCCACCGACGCGATGGCTGCTGATGAACAGATCCATGAGGAAGTCATTCGGGGGCTTGCGACCCGGGGCCGCAACAGGCTATCGGGCAACTTCAGGGCCGCAGTGTTCGGGGCTAACGACGGACTGGTCAGCAACCTGGCCCTCGTCCTGGGTGTCGGCGCAACCGGTGTCTCCACCGGGTTTGTGTTGTTCAGCGGCGTCGCGGGCCTCCTCGCCGGAGCGCTGTCCATGGGTGCCGGCGAGTACGTGTCCGTCCGGTCGCAGCGGGAGCTGCTCGCAGCGTCGCGGCCCACCCAGATCACGCTCACCGCCGCCAAGGAACTGGATATCGATGCCAACGAACTGGTGCTGGTCTACCGCGCCCGCGGCATGTCCCTGGAGGCGGCCGAGCATCGCGCCTCGGAACGGTTGGGGCTCCGTGACTGCGACTGTGATCCGAGCCTGTCCCTCCAGCCGGAAATCACTGGTGACCGCGACGCTCATGAACACATCGGCACTGGCCTGGGCGCGGCGGGTGCCAGCTTCTGCTTTTTCGCCTCGGGGGCCCTGATCCCCATCCTGCCGTACCTGTTCGGGCTGAGCGGGATGACGGCCGTCCTCGTCGCCTGCGTTCTGGTGGGACTCGCGCTGCTGGGAACGGGCGCCGTCGTCGGGCTTCTCTCCGGAGCGTCGCCACTGAAGCTGGCGTTACGGCAGGTGGCGATCGGCCTCGGTGCGGCCGCCGCTACCTACCTGCTCGGGCTGCTGTTCGGCGTCGGGCTGCTGTAACGGCCAGTAGCTGCTGCGTCAGGACTTGGTCACGTAGTTTTCGAGCTTGATGAGGGTTTTTTCCATGGCAACCGGATTCTTCCGCAGGAACCCCATCGGCCGCAGCACAATCTTCCCAGTCACCGAACGCGCATCCCACTGCTCGGTGACCAGGGTGCCGCCGTCGCGCGGTTCGAGGACGTAGCTCCAGGTGGCCTTGGTGAAGTGGCGCCAGGTAATCCGGCGGCCTTCCTCGAACTCGGTCACCTTGTTGAGGATCTTGTACTTCGCGCCGATCCGCATGTCCATGCCGAACTTGGCGCCCTCGTACAGCCGCTGCGGTCCACCTGACTGTTCGCCCTGGACGGTGTCGGAGCCGTCAATCACGCTGTGCAGCGCCGGGGTCGCCAGGACCTCGAAAATGTCGCTGGCCGGGGCGTTGATGAATCGTTCACGGGTAATCAGATAGGAACTCATGCCCCTATTCTGCCTTGCTGGCCTGGGTGGCTGGTTCAGGGTCCGCGGCGATCGACGTCGCAAGAGGGGCCTCTTTCACGAAGAACAGCAGGATCGCGGCGATGATTCCGAGCGGCGCCATGTAGAGGAAGAGTGGTGTGAGTGCGTCGTTGTAGGAATCGATCACCGCGTTCCTCGCGGCCTCCGGGAGCGTGTAGACCAGTTCGGGGGTGAGCGAGTTGACCCCACCCTCGGTGCTGACCGCCCCACCGGGAAGCCGCTCGGTCAGCAGGTCAGCGACCCGTGTCGTGAAGAGACTACCGACGATGGCCGACCCCAGGGTGGCTCCGATCTGACGGAAGTAGTTGTTCGAGGCGGTAGCCGTCCCGACCATCCGGTTTGGGAAGGTGTTCTGCACAATCAGCACCAGGATCTGCATGCTGAGGCCCAGCCCGGCGCCAAGCAACCCGAGGTACGTGCAGATTACCCAGAGCTCGGTGGCGGGTTGGATGGTCGAGAGCAGGAAGAGTGCGACGGCGACCAGCAGTGACCCGGCGATCGGCATCCACTTGTAGCGGCCGGTCCGGCTGACAAGCAGCCCCGATCCGGTGGAAGTGAGCAGCAGCGCCCCCATCATCGGGATCATCAGCAGGCCAGCGTTGGTGGCACTTGCTCCGGTGACCATCTGCAGGTAGGTCGGCATGTAGCCGACGGCGCCGAACATGGTGACGCCGATCAGCAGGCCGCCAGCGGTGGTGAGGTTGAAGTTGCGTTCCCGGAAGAGGTGCATCGGAAGGATCGGCTCGTCCGCACGGCGTTCGACCAGGACAAAAGCTACGCTGGTGACCACCGCAGCAGCGATCAGGCCCAGGATCGTCAACGAGGTCCAGTCGTACCGGGTGCCGCCCCAGGTGCCCACCAGCACAATCGAGGTGGTGGCAAGGGCCAGGAGGACCATGCCTGCGACGTCGGGCTTTGACCGCTTCCTCTCCTTGCCGGGAAGGTGCAGGAAGAAGACGACGACGAGGATCGCGAGGATGCCCAACGGCATGTTGATCCAGAACATCCAACGCCAGCCCGGACCTTCAGTGAAGAATCCGCCAAGCAGGGGCCCAGCTACCGAGGCGAACGCGAAGACCCCGCCCACGGCGCCCATATATTTGCCGCGTTCGCGGGCGGGAACGACGTCGGCGATGATCGCCTGGGAGAGGATCATCAGCCCACCGCCACCGACGCCCTGGATGGCCCGGCCGGTAATCAACCACGGCATGTCGGGGGCAAGCCCGCCGACGATTGAGCCAGCCATGAAGATGCTGATCGCGATGAGCAGCAGGTTTTTGCGGCCCATCAGGTCACCGAGTTTGCCGTAGATCGGCATCACGATGGTGGCGGTCAGGATGTAGGCGGTGATCACCCAGAGCATCTGGTCCACCCCGTTGAGCTCGCCCACAATGGTGGGAAGCGCGGTACTGAGGATCATCTGGCTGAGGGCTGCCAGCAGCATTGAGAGCATCAGGCCGATGAACAACAGGAGCATGCCGGTGGGCTTCTCGACAACGACAGCTGGAGTGGTTTTGGTTGTGGTACTCATTGAATTTCCGGGAGGACCTCTCTGAGGAGTGCGTTGGCGGTACTGAGAGCCGCGAACTGGTTGTCTAGTGTGGGGGCGTGTGCAGATTCCTGCATCGCGTAACGCATGGGGGCTCCGGCGATCAGCACGATCATCCGGGAAATGTCTTCGGCCCGGTGGCGCCGGGCGACGTCGGCCCACTTGGCTGAGGCGGTGATGCCTTCGGTGAGGACGTCACGGACCAGCTGTTCCACCTTCAGGAAGTAGCCGAAGCGGCGCTGGCGCAACTGGGGGAACCGCCGCACCACCTCCATCCGGAGGCTGTCGCCGTCGGCGCCACCCTCAGTGGAATGCACCACCTGCACGAGGAGCCGGGAAACCTGGTCGAGGAGGTCCGCGTCGACGTCGAAGGCCGCCAGCCAGGAGTCGTCGATGGAGGGGTCCTGGAGGCCGAGGATTGCGTCCTCTTTGGTGCCGAAGTAGTTGAAGAAGGTGCGGGCCGAGACGTTGGCCTGGGCAGCAATCGCCTCGGTGGTGACGCGGTCCGGGCCGTTTTCGAGGGTGAGCCTGGCCGCGGCATCATGCAGCGCAGCCCAGGTCTCTGTCCTCTTTCGGTCCCGCAAGGAAATTAGTTGACTCACCAAACTATTGTGGCACTGGACGACCTTTTACACAACTGCAAAATTGCGGCTCTGCACAATTCGTCCGTCTGGTTGCCGTTAAACGCCGAACGCGGGGGGGGGGGGGGGGGAGAAGGGGGTGGGGAGGGGGGGGGGGGGGGGGGGGGGGGGGGGGGGGGGAGGGGTGTGGGGGG
>NZ_JBTNDW010000040.1:0-1303 GCF_054510775.1 Arthrobacter sp. TMT4-20
CGGTCGATCATGGCTGAGGCGATGGTCAGGTCCCCGAAAACATCACCCCAGCGGGCGAAGGGCAGGTTCGAGGTCAGAATCAGGGAGGCGTGTTCGTAGCGGCTGGAGACGAGTTGGAAGAACAAGTTCGCTGCGTCCTGATCGAACGGGATATAACCTACCTCGTCGATGATCAGGAGGCTGTAGCGGCGTAGCCTGGCCATTTCCTGGGGTAGTTTCCCGCGGGAATGAGCTTCCTGGAGCCGGGCGACCCACCCGGTCGCGGAATCGAAAAGAACCCGATGCCCTGCTTTGGCTGCTTTGATCCCGATACCGACCGCGAGGTGGGTTTTCCCGGTCCCCGGCGGGCCGAGCAGGACCACGTTCTTAGCCTCGGAGAGGAACACCCCGGTGCCCAGGTGCGCGATCAGGTTCCGGTCCGCGGAGGGCTGATGATCGAAGTTGAACTCCTCGAGGCTTTTATGCGCGGGGAACCTCGCGGCTTTGATCCGGGTCGCCGCACCCGACGCTTCGCGTTCGGAGACTTCACGGGAGAGGACCGCGGCGAGGTATTCCTCGTGAGACCATCCTGCGTCCCTGGCTTGGTCCCCGAGCCGGCGGAACCCGTCACTGATCCGCGGGGCGCGCAACGCCCGGGCGTAGTACTCGATCTGGGCTGGCGTCTCGGTCATGAGGCCACCTCTGCCAGCGCTGGCTGCTGGTCGTGGTCGATGCCGAATATCTCGTCATAGACACCGAGATCGCGGACCTGCACGGACTCCACCACCCTTGCTTCCACCATGTCGGGTCGCTGGGCTCGTTGGGCGTGGAAGTCCCGGCGCATCACCGCCGCCCGGGCCACGTGGGCTGGGTCGCTGATCACCAGGTGCCGGGCCCACACCCGGGCATGCGAAGCGATGACGACGCCCTCATGGGTGACCGTGACCGTGTCCAGATCGGCGATGACATCAACGATCCGCCCAATGAACGAGGGATCAACGGAGTAATCGTTGGAGAACACCCGTACGTAATAGTCCCGTGGCAGACGGACCGTATTGGCGAACACCGTGCCCGGGGTCACCGGCGGTAACGGGCGCATCTTCTGGCGGTCCAGGATGATCAGCTCATCGGGTCGTCCATGGCGGGAACGTGAATACCGGTGATTAGCCGTTGGTAACCACTCATCGAGCTGGTTGTTGAAATCCGCTGGTGAGGCGAAGTTCCGGCCCGGCATGAAGCGTTGCCGGAAGAACCTGTTCATCCGCTCCACCATGCCCTTGGACTCCGGGTCCCTCGGTGGAAGTAACCGAACTTCCAACCCCAG
>NZ_JBTNDW010000041.1:0-1279 GCF_054510775.1 Arthrobacter sp. TMT4-20
GGATAACAGCCTGGCCGAGAGCTTCTTCGGCGCACTGAAAAACGAGCGGGTCCACCGGACCGTTTACGCCACCAAACTACAAGCAAAACGAGACGTCATCCGCTATATCGAAGGCTTCTACAACAGCCGCCGCCGGCACTCAGCCCTCGGCTACCGTCGACCCAACGACGTCCATTACAGTTACCAACAGCCAGCCATGGCAGCATAAGAAAACCATCAAATCCGCTGTCCGAAATCACCGCAGCAGCTCAAATCGGATCCTGCGATAACGACTGGGCTGTTGTCATCCCACCGTTTCTCAAAGAGCGGCTCTAACAAGTTGCCGTTCCAGGCTCTCAAAACCACGTCTTGGGATGAGTCCTCGACCTCCGAGTAGCGTTGGCTAGGGATACGCACCGCCACTGGGGCCTGTTCCAGGGTGACGATCGGGATTCTCACGTAGCGCAACTCAGTATCGGGGACCTGGCGGGCGTTACGGCAACGCGGCGGAATCCGGTACGGGCGGTACGTGAGTTCGATGGTTATAAGGAAGGTCGGGGTGTCGGCGGAGGTGTTCGCGAGAGAGGTCATGTCAGTCATGTGTGCGGTAAGGGGGCCTTACTCTTCCCAGTTGGTGGAAAAGCTCCAGGGAACCTTCGCAGCGCTACTCCGCCAAGGTAGGTTGTTGAGAAAAGCCTAGGAGAGATGTGAACGATTTTCTTAATCAACTATCAGCCAAGAGGTCCCAGGTCGCGGCCGATGAATCCTGGCGGTCCTGGGTCCAAAAGAACGGCGCTGGTCTTGACCTGTGGGAGACAAGTGGCTCCCCCGAGGTCTTTGAATCGATCAATGCTTTCTTGAGGCTGGTGCCCGCAGAGTTGATGCATGCAGGGCGCGTCCTTAAAGGTCCGAAGAATCCAACCAGAACAGAACAAGGTGTCCCCGGTGTTCGTAGATCTGACCACCGTTTTCTTGGGTTAGGCGCGGCGGGGGCCAGCACCCGTGACGACCTGTGGACACGGGAGGGCAAAGAGGTCCGCTACGTTCACACTTTCTTCAAGCCTCCTGTTCTTGAATCACACATTGACGAGCCCTTCTTCATTTTGGGGGATGGACGGGTGTCGGGTTCACTTGGCTGGACCTCAAGTCTCCGCAAAATGTACGAGGCGATGTCAGAGTACATTGTCCTCTGGTTGGGTCCCCGGGTAGGAGTCCAGTGATTATGTGAGTTTCGCATCCGATAATGGGTGCAGGAGGAAATTCACCGATATGGCACGTAGACATACCCCTGATCAGGTCA
>NZ_JBTNDW010000042.1:0-1257 GCF_054510775.1 Arthrobacter sp. TMT4-20
TGGTTGGGCCCCCGTTAGCAGTCCAGTGGCTATGCGATAGCTAGTTGGTTTCCTGCGGTCCAGTTTTCCCAGTAGGCCGACGGTGTCATTCCGTCGAGGGATCCGTGGGGACGTTCATGATTGTAGATCTGTTTCCATTCATCGGCTAAGTACTTTGCTTCGGCCAGGGTGTCGATGATTTCTCCGGTGAGTTGTTCCCTTCTGAATTGGGCGTTGAATGACTCGGCGTACCCGTTCTGCCACGGCGACCCCGGGTCAATAAAAGCGGTCTCTACCCCCGCGGTTTGGCACCAGGTGATCAGCGCTGTGGCGGTAAATTCCGGTCCGTTATCGGAGCGGACATGGGTGGGGACCACACCGGTTTCGGCGATGATGTCCTCAAGCACGGCGACCACATCCGTCGCGGTGAAAGACCGTCTGGGAATGATGGCCAGGGCGGTGCGGGTGTATTCATCGATGACGTTGAAGAACCGGACGTGGCGCCCGCAGGAGGTCACATCGGATTGGAAGTCGAAGCTGACCACATGCATCGGATACAGGGCAGCCAACCGTTTCTGATCACCCGCCCCGGGCCCGGTCCGGCGTTTCTTCCTCGCCTTCGGTTTACAGGTGAGCCCCTCGAGTCGCCACAGCCGGCGTACCCGCTTCGCATTCAATGCCACCCCATGCCAAGATGGCTGGCTGCGTAGGTACCAGCGTGCCTTCCGCCACCCCCATGCCGGATGCTTCACCGCAATCACCCGCAGATCGGCCCGGAGCTGGTGGTCTTCGAAGCTGGCCACCGGCCGCCCCTTGCGCAGCGCGGAACGGTTCTGGCCCAGGATCCGGCACGCGAATCTTTCGGACGCCCCGAACTTCTCCTGCGCCATGCGCACTGCACGGCGGCGAGGTTCGGGGCTCAGAATTTTCCCTTCGCCACCTCATTGAGGATGTCGATGGTCAGTTCCTTCTCCGCGACGAGCTTCTTCAACCGGGCGTTTTCCTTCTCGAGCTCCCGTACCGCTTTGGTCTGGCCGGCGTTGTGCTCGGAACCGTATTGGTTCACCCACCGGTACCAGGTCGCCTCGGTGACCTGGAGCTCCTTCACGACCTCAATCACCGGCCGTCCATCGTTGAGCATCTTCTGGCCCTGCCGGACCTTCGCGATGACCTGATCAGGGGTATGTCTACGTGCCATATCGGTGAATTTCCTCCTGCACCCATTATCGGATGCGAAACTCACATAATCACTGGACTCCTACCCGGGGACCCAACCAG